>CAYVBN010000136.1:0-6878 GCA_964449645.1 uncultured Hyphomicrobiales bacterium | reverse complement strand
GTGCCGCAGGCGCTGTCGGGGTACCGCCCGCGGGTGGGCGTGTTCGCGACGGGGGGCGAGCAGTATTCCGACACGACGACGAAGAACGTGACCAATATTCCGGGCGGGCAGACGCTCGTGACCTACGATCGGACGCCCTCGACGCAATCGCCGTATTCGGTCGGCGCGACCGCGACGCAGACGCTGTTCGACGGATTCCAGACTCCCAATCGCACGCGGGCCGCGGAAGGCCAGGTCGCGGCGGCGCGTGAAGCGCTGCGCGTGATGGAGCAGACCGTTCTGCTCGCCGCGGCCACCGCCTACATGGACGTGCGGCGCGACACCGAGAATCTCGACGTGCAGCGGGCGAACGTGCGCGCCCTGGAGGACATGCTGCGGCAGACGCGCGAGCGCCTGAAGGCGAGCGACGTGACGGCGACCGACGTGGCCCAGGCCGAGGCGCAGCTCGCCGCCGGACGCTCCGCGTTGCTCGCGGCGGAAGCGGCGCTCAACATCTCAAAAGCGGTCTACGTGCAGGTGATCGGCGCCGAGCCGGTCGATCTGGCGCCGGCCGGTCCCGTCGACCGCGCCGCTCCCGGCAGCATCCAGGAGGCGATCGATCAGGGCGTCCTGCAAAATCCGAGCGTCCTCGCCGCCATGCACGGCGTCGATGTCTCCTATCTGCAGGTCAAGATCAACGAAGGCGCGCTGTTTCCGACATTGACGCTGCAAGCCAATGTCCAGCATGCGAACTCCCCGCAGTTCGGCATCGTCCAGCAGACGAGCGCGTCGGTCGTGGGGCAGCTCTCGGTCCCGATCTATCAGGGCGGCGCCGAATACTCGCTCATCCGTCAATCGAAAGAGAGCCTGGCGCAGCAGCGGCTCAATCTCGATGTGGTGCGAAACCAGGTCCGGCAGAGCGTGGTGCAGGCCTGGAGCCAGCTCGAAGCCGCCAAGCGCCAACTCGATGCGGCCCACGTGCAGACCGCCGCGGCCAGAACGGCGCTCGATGGCGTGAGCCAGGAAGCGCTTGTCGGGCAGCGCACGACCTTCGACGTGCTCAATGCGCAGCAACTGGTGGTGAATGCGCGCGTTGCCGAGGTCGTGGCCCAACATGACCTCGTGGTGGCGTCTTATGCGTTGCTGTCGGCGGTCGGCCGGCTCTCGCCGGCCGTGCTCAACCTGCCGACCCCCACCTACGATCCGACCGCCCACTATCGGCAGGTGCGGGACGCCTGGTTCGGCGTGCGCACGCCTGCCGACGGGCAGTTCGGCGTTGCGGCGACCAATACGCAAGCCGCTCCGACGAATGTCGCGCGCCATCAGCCGAGCCGCCCCGCCGTGACGCGCACGGTTGCGAAGGAGAAGGCTCACGGCCAGACAGCGCAGATCGTGCATGCGGCATGGTCGCCGCCGCTTCCGACGCCCGGTCCAGCGGCGGCGAGCCGCCAGCCGATGGCAACCAGCGCAAGTCCGGAACAGGCAAAGCCGGCGAACCCGCCGGCGGATGTGCCCGTTGCACATTCGGCGCCGGAACCGGGATCTCAGCCGCAGGACACGGCCGCGACGCCGGCACCGGCGCCTCCACCCGTGCGCGCGCCCGCGGCCAAGATGGCGCAATCCAAACCCACGCCCGATCGGTTCTCGACCGGAAACAATTCGGGTCTTCTTTCGGTGGGCGGCGACGGCAACCTGTTTTCCTCCGGCAGCAATTCGGGTGTGCTGTCGGGCGTGCAGCCGATGGTGCCGGCGGCCGGTACCGACGGCCGACTGCCGTCGCTCCGGTGATCATCTGCTCGGGCCGTGTTCGTGCGCTGCGACATCGGCGCGCCGCGAGCGCGCTGCGCAATTTGCTGTTTCGATCGAGCAGTCCAGAAAGGGAATGCGTCCAACTGCAATAGGCCGTGAGGAGTCCCCCGCGCGTTCAAGAAGCGGGCGTCCCGTCACACGCCGAGAATGCGGACGATCTCGTCCGCCGCCAGCGAAGGCGAGAGCCGTCCGCCGGCGACGGCCTTTTCGATCTCCGGCAGTCGCGCCTTGAGCTTCGGATCTGATTTGAGCCGGCCGCGCAGGCGGTCGTCCAGCATCGCCCACATCCATTTGACCTGCTGCTCGCGGCGCCGGGCTTCGACATCGCCGGTCGCGCCGAGGCGCTTCTGGTGCTCGACGATCTTGTCCCACAGCTCGTCGATGCCGGCGCCGGTGAGGCCCGAATAGGTTATGACGGGCGGGGACCAGCGCGCCGCGGCGGGCGTAAGGATATGCAGCGCCGCACGATATTCGGCGGCGGCGGCGCGGGCGCGTTCGAGATTGTCGCCGTCCGCCTTGTTGACGGCGATCATGTCGGCGAGTTCCACGACGCCTTTTTTCAGACCCTGCAGCTCGTCGCCGGCGCCCGGCAGCACCAGCACCAGGAAGAAGTCGGTCATGTCGGCGACCGCGGTCTCCGATTGGCCGATCCCGACCGTCTCGACCAGGATGACGTCGTGACCGGCCGCCTCGCAGATCAACATCGATTCGCGCGTCTTCGCGGCGACGCCGCCCAGCGTGCCGGCTGCCGGCGAGGGGCGAACGAAAGCGTTGTCGTCGATGGCGAGTCGCGCCATGCGCGTCTTGTCTCCGAGGATCGATCCGCCGGTGCGGGCCGAGGAGGGGTCGACCGCCAGCACCGCCACCCGGTGGCCGCGCCCGGTCAGATAGGACCCGAGGGAGTCGATGGTCGTCGACTTGCCGACGCCGGGTGACCCGGTGATCCCGACGCGGATCGATCGCCCGGTCCGCGGCAGCAGACGCTGCACGAGGTCGCGGGCGGCTTGCTGGTGATCGGCGCGCCGCGACTCGACGAGGGTGATGGCGCGCGCCAGCGCGGCCCGATCCCCGGCCTCGATGCCGCGGATGAGAGAGTCGATGCCGAGGCCCGGCGACTCGGAGGCTTTGGCCATGCCGATGCAAGACGACGGAGCCCGCCCGCCGTCAAGCGACGATCTGCCCTCTGGCGGTCCTCGGCGGCGCCCGGCGCAGCCCGACAACAAAGCCGGGCAGAAAACGCCCATCTTTTCAGTTGCATACAACTTTTGCTTAACAGGCCATGAACTTTGCGCTGCTGCCGCCACACTAAAGAGGTATCATGCGCCCGATGGGGAGCGCGGGAGAGGCATCATGCGAAAGGTGACGCTCGCGACGATCTTGTTTGCTTCCGCATTCAGTTACGGCCCCGGCGTCTCGGCGGCTCACGCCGGCGATCTCATCTGGGAGGTCGAAAGTCCGTTTCGCTTCTTCAAGAAGACGAGTTCATACGAGGTCCAGGAACGCGCATTCACGGCGGTGCGCGGCGATCCCAATGCTCCGCTCCCGTCCAATATCGTCTGGCGCCTCGAGCGCCGCCTGAACGATCCGGACTGCCGCGACCGCTCCAGCCCGGCCGCGTGCGCCGACACTGCGCGGGCCCATTACGAGGCGAGCCGGCTCGGCTGGGCCTCGCAGACCGTCGAGGTGAACTGCTATGACCGCAACGTGCGGCCGCGCCGCTATTCCACGGTCTGCGCGCGTCAATATTCCTGGGGCGTGGCGAAAGAGGACTACATCCTTCCCGAGGCGCACACCGTCGTGGTGCGTCTCGCGGCCGACGACCTCGCGCAGGCGGGCAACGGCGAATGCACCTGGACCTGGCAACCGCGCCGCCCCGGCGGCAAGGCTGAGACGCAGCGCCAAGCGTGCAAGACCAAGCTCGTCATCAAGCGTGTGCCGTTCTCGCTCGACCGCAAGGTCTCCGGCGTCTCCGTCAAGGTGCAGCTCCCGGACGGCCGCGTGCTCTCCGACCCGAACGTGGTGGTCGAGGATCTGTTTCTGGTCGCGCTCGGCGACTCGTTCGCCTCGGGCGAGAGCAATCCCGATCGGCCGGTCACGTTCAGCGCCGCGCGCGAGATGGTCTACGATCCGGTCAATGCCGATACGCGCGAGCAGATGGCGCAGCAGCAGCCTGCCAACCAGTTCGGACTCGCCTCGGCCGATCCGGTGATCGATCCGAAGCGGCTGCCCAAGCGCCTGATGGAAGACGAGCAGCGCGGCGTCATCTATCAGCCGAACACGCCGGAGTTTGTCGCCGCCTTCAACAAGAGCTCGGCGCAATGGCTGAGCGCCGACTGCCATCGCTCGCAGTACGGCTATCCGTTCCGCGTCGGCATCGAGCTCACGCTCGAGAACCGCCATCGCGCCGTGACCTTCGTGAGCCTGGCGTGCTCGGGCTCGGACGTGGTCGAGGGCCTGTTCCTCGAGCGCGACGCGCGCGAGCGCTTCAGCGAGCCGGGCGGGGCCAAGGCGCCGTCGCAGTTCGATATGCTGAGCGATCTCATCTGCCGCAACGGATCGGCCGGCCGCACGCGCTCGGCATCCTATACGCTGCCGGTCTACTCGTGGGGCAGCACGCAGATCTCGAGCCGCACGATCGCTAAGCGCTGGTGCCCGCCGGAGAACCGCAAGCGCGCCATCGATCTCGTCATGCTGTCGATCGGCGGCAACGACATCGGCTTCGGCGCGCTTGCGCTCTACTCGATGACCGACGGCGCGGGTGACCTCGCGCCGATCGCCGGCTGGGTCGGTAGCCAGATCCGCTTCGGACCCGACGTGTCGCGCGCTTACCTCAGCGTGCTCGACCAGCGGATCAAGGCGGTGAAGGACGCGCTCACGGACGGCTTCGGCATCGAGCCGTCGCGGGTGCTGCAGAACGCCTACGAGCCGATCCAGTTCGACGAGACGGGTGGCCTGTGCGGCATGCAGCCGACGCTCGGCATGGACGTGCACCCGAAGCTCAAGGTCAATCGCGCGCGCATCAAGGAAGCCTCCGACGTCGCGCAGGAGCTGCAGGCGCGGCTCGAATGCATCGCCGGAAGCCGCCGCAACGGTTGCCCCTCCGGCCTCGCGACCGGCTCGGGCACGGGTTTCCAGCTCATCACCGACCATCTGGCGGAATTCGCCAGGCGGGGCATCTGCGCGCGCGATCCCAAGCACGCGTTCGCCGACCAGATGGCGATGGGCATGCCGCGCCGGTCACCGCAGAGCGGCGAGTTCGAGCCCTATTCGCCGGCCGCGACGCTGCCTTACGGCCACCGCTGGCGTTTGATCCACAATCCGAATGACGCCTTCCTGGCCGGCAACACGCATCGCGAAGGGATCTCGCAGTTCGATCTCCTGCAGCCGGCCTATGCGGCGCTCTACAGCGGCGCGTTCCATCCGACCGCCGAAGGGCACGCGATCGTCGCCGACCACGTCATGCGGCACGTGCGCGCGATCCTCGATCAGCGCGAGCGGGTGGTCGAGCGCTAGCCATCTGCTAGTCGTTTCACATCTGCAGACCGGCGGGATACGCCTGCGGCTATCCCGCCCCTACACATTTGTCGTGGCAAGGGCGCAATAGCCGAAGGAGTATTGCGCCACTTCTCTTGTCACTCCGCCGCTGCGCGGTCGTGGCCGAGGCGGCGATTGAGCGTCTCGATGAGACCGATGGCGGCGTCCGCGATCACGGTGCCGGGCGGGAAGATCGCCTCGGCGCCGGCCGCTTTGAGCGCGTCATAATCCTGCGGCGGCACGACTCCGCCGACCACGATCATGATGTCGTCACGCCCGGCGGCCGCGAGCGCCGCCTTGAGCTCCGGCACATGGGTGAGATGGCCGGCGGCGAGCGACGAGACCCCGATGATGTGGACGTCGTTCTCGACCGCCTGACGCGCAGCCTCGGCCGGGGTCGCGAACAGCGGTCCGATATCGACGTCGAATCCGAGGTCGGCAAACGCCGAGGCGATCACCTTTTGCCCGCGGTCGTGCCCGTCCTGGCCGATCTTGGCGACGAGCAGGCGCGGGCGCCGGCCTTCATTGATTTCGAACTCCTCGGCCAGCCTGCGCGCACGCTCGACCGCATCGGACATGCCGACCTCCCGTTTGTAGACGCCGGAGATCGCCTTGATCTCGGCGCGGTGGCGGCCGAACACTTTTTCCAGCGCCATGGAGATTTCACCGACTGTCGCCTTGGCTCGCGCCGCATCGACGGCGAGCGCGAGCAGATTGCCGTTGCCGCCGGCCGCGCTGCGGGCGAGGGCGGCGAGCGTGTCCTCGACGGCTTTCGGATCACGCTCGCGCTTGAGCCGCGCCAGCTTGTCGATCTGCAGTTGGCGCACCGCCGAATTGTTCACCTTGAGCACGTCGATCGGCGCCTCGCGCGCCGGACGATAGACGTTGACCCCGATCACCAACTGATGGCCCGAGTCGATGCGCGCCTGCGTCTTCGCCGCCGCCTCCTCGATGTGCAGCTTGGGGATGCCGGCCTCGATCGCCTTCGCCATGCCGCCCAGGCTCTCGACTTCCTCGATGTGGCCCCAGGCCTTTCGGGCGAGCTCGTAGGTCAGGCGCTCGACATAGAACGAGCCGCCCCACGGGTCGATGATGCGGCAGGTGCCGGATTCCTGCTGCAGGAAAAGCTGCGTGTTGCGCGCGATGCGGGCGGAGAAATCCGTCGGCAGCGCCAGCGCTTCGTCGAGCGCGTTGGTGTGGAGCGACTGCGTGTGGCCCTGCGTCGCCGCCATGGCCTCGATCGCGGTACGCGCGACGTTGTTGAACACGTCCTGCGCGGCGAGCGACCAGCCGGATGTCTGGCAATGCGTGCGCAGCGAGAGCGAACGCGCATCCTTCGGGTCGAACGGCTTCATCAGCTTCGCCCACAGAAGGCGCGCGGCGCGCATCTTGGCGATCTCCATGAACACGTTCATGCCGATCGCCCAGAAGAAGGACAGGCGCGGCGCGAACGTGTCGACGTCCATGCCCGCGGCCAGCCCGGCGCGCACATATTCCACGCCGTCCGCCAGCGTGTAGCCGAGTTCCAGGTCCGCCGTCGCTCCGGCCTCCTGCAT
>CAYVBN010000135.1:0-13200 GCA_964449645.1 uncultured Hyphomicrobiales bacterium | reverse complement strand
GCGATCATGGCGCCGATGGTGGTCTCGGTGCACAGCGTCGTCGGCCTTGATTTCGCGGGCGGGCTCACGGCCGGGTGGCACGACACGCAATTTCCTCCCTATTTCTTCTTCGGAGCCGTCATTTCCGGCACCGCCGTGATCGTGATGCTCACGATCCTGGTGCGCTGGGGCTACAACCTTCAGAACGTCCTGACCGAATATCACCTCAACGCCTTGTCGAAGGTCATGCTCGTCGGCAGCCTCATGCTCGCCTACGCATATGTCTGGGAGGCCTTCGGTCCGCTTTACGGCAGCGACGTCGCGGCAAAGACGGAATTCTTCCATCGCGCGTTCGGCTTCACCGCGCCTGCGTTCTGGTCCGAGAAGATCCTGACGGTCGTCATCCCGCAACTGCTGTGGTTTCCCGCCGTTCGCCGTAACCAGCTTCTGCTCGCCCTGATTTCCGGCGGGATCATCGTGGGGATGTGGCAGGAACGCTTCGTGTTCGTGACATCATCCCTGGAGCACGATCACATCCCGTCCTACTGGGGCATTTTCTACCCGACGTTCTGGGACTGGGCTGCGCTCGCCGGAACGATCGGGTTGTTTCTCACCATGTTCTTTCTCTTCCTGCGCTTCGCCCCGATCGTCTCGATCGCCGAAGTGCGCGAGATCATCGAGCAAGAGAAATCGGAATGACGGTTCTCTACGGCGTCATCGGCGTATTCGATTCCCCGGAGCGCATAACGAGCGCCGCCGCCCATCTGCAGCAGTCGGGTTATCGGCACGTCCAAGCCTACACGCCTTATCCGGTCGAAGACCTCGCGCGCATCATCCGCCCGGGTCCGCGGCGGTTCTTGCCGATCCTGATGTTCTGCGCCGCCATCCTGGGCGCGGCCTGGGGATATTGGATCCAATACTGGGGCGAGGCGCTGAACTATCCGCTCAACGTCGGCGGACGTCCCTACAATAGCTGGCCGGCGTTCATCGTCGGTGCGTTCGAGTTCATGCTGCTGGCGGCCGTCATCGCCGGTTTTCTCGGCATGCTGGCGGCCTCAAGGCTGCCGAAGCTCTACCACCCGATCTTCGAGGCCCAATCGTTCGCGCAAGCCACGCGCGATCGCTTCATCATCTGCATCAAGGCGACCGACCCGCACTTCGACGTCGTCTCCGCTCACGGCGTGCTCGAGGCGCTCGGCGCCGAACGGATCGAAGAGGTGCATGCGTGACGTGGAGGTCGGGCATCGCGTTCCTGGGCCTGACAGCGACCTTGGCTGCGTGCGACAACCTCGCCAACCAGCCGAGGCTCAAGCCCTACGAGCTGCCGTACGGCTCCGAGACGCGATGGCCCGTCGAGCCGCCGCCGAACACGGTCGCCCGGGACGATCCGCTGCACCCGCCTGCTCCTCCGCCCGTCACGATGGCTCTGCTGCAACGGGGCCGGCAGCGCTTCGACATCTATTGCGCGCCCTGTCACGGCAGGTTCGGCGACGGCACCGGGGTGATCGTGCAGCGCGGATTTCCCAATCCGCCGTCCTACTACAGCGAGCAGATACGCAACGCATCGAACCAGACGCTCTATGACGTGATCACGCGCGGATATGGCGTCATGTACGCCTATGCGGATCGCGTTGCGCCGGACGATCGGTGGGCCATCGTCGCCTATATCCGCGCCCTGCAGGCGAGCGCCAGCGGATCGCTGGCCGACGTGCCTCCCGAACAGCGGGAAGCCCTGAAATGAACGGCAGTCGGTTCAGATTGAGTGTTGCGACCCTTTGCCTGCTCGGGATTGCCGGTTGCGTCGGCGGCGGCATCGCCGATCCGGCAGCGTTCCTGCGCGCGTGGCTCTGCAGCTACGTTTTCTGGCTGGGCGTCCCGCTCGCCGGCATGACCCTCGTCCTGGTGCACGACCTCAGCGGCGGCGACTGGATGGAGATGGCACGGCCGATCCTCGACGCGGCAATCATCACGATGCCGCTCGCGAGTCTGGCAGGAATTCCGGCGTTCGTCGGGCTCGACTCGCTCTACAGCTGGGCGCAGCGGCCGGCCGGCCTGACCAACCTGTTCTATCTCAATCCCACCGGCTTCTTCATCCGATACGGCATCTACGTGGTGCTGTGGAACGTGCTCGCCGCCTACGCCGTGCTCGGGCCGCGCGAAGGCAAGCTGCCCATCCCGCCGGCACTGTCGTGGATCAGCGGCATCGGGCTCATCGTGCTCGCGTTCTCGACCAGCTTTGCGGCGATCGATTGGATTTTGTCGCTCGAGCCGACCTTCTGGTCGTCGATCTTCTCCTATGCGCAGGGCGCGAGCTGGTTCAATACCGGCCTGGCGCTCGTATTGCTCACGGTCGCCGTCGTCGGCTGGCCGGCCGAAGGACGCCGCGCCCACATGGCCGACCTTGCACGGATCCTGCTCGCGACGACGATCTTCTGGACCTACGTCGAGTTCATGCAATTCCTGATCATCTGGGAGGAGAACCTAAAAACCGAGATTCCCTGGTATCTCAAGCGTCTCGATTCGGCGTGGCACCCCGCGATCTATGTGTCAGTCGTGCTCGGCTTCGTCCTGCCGTTCTTCGTGCTGTTGTGGACGCCGAGCAAACACAACCGCTCCGTCGTGGCGGCCGTCTGCGGATCGATCCTGATCAGCCGTGTTGCTCATAGCTGGCTGCTGATCCTGCCGGAATTCGACGAGCCGACGCCGTTATGGCTCAGCCTTGCGGCCCTGCTGGCGCTCGGTGGGGCTCTCGTGTTGCTGTTCGCGACGGCCTTCTCCTACGCGCATCGGCGCGCAACCGCCGGCGAGCCGATCTGGACGGCCGACCATGCCTGAGCTGTCCCGATTCCGAGGTTTCATGGGACGCGCACGCTGGCGAGTCGTGGCCCTCGCCGGAGTCGCTTGTCTCCTCGGCTGGCAGGCATTGCGCGGCCGGAAGCATCCGAGTTCCCCCGGTCGACTGATCCCGGAACACGTCATTGCCGCCGGCCCCGGAGGACATCCATCGGAACCGCCGCACACGGCCTTCGAGCCGACGGACTGGGAGATCGCGCCGGTGGCCTGGGTCTATGTCGGCGCTTTGCTGTTGCTGGTCGTCTCGTGTTTCGTGGTCATTGCCGGATATCCGACATCTCTCCCCGACGTCAGCCGCGATCTGCGCATCAACCCTCCCGGCCCCCGGCTCCAGACAGACCCCGCGCGCGACATGCGGCAATTACGCGCCGACGAGGAGAAGAAGCTCAACACCTACTACTGGATCGATCGACAGAAGGGGGTCATCCATGTCCCGATCGACGAGGCGATGAAGAAATTGGTGGGGACGGGAATTCCCGGCTTCCCGAAGGACCAGAAATGAGACGGGCGGCCTGCGCTTTGTTTGTTCTCACGTTATGCCTCGGCGGCGAACTCATCGCCGTCGTGGCGCGGACCGCCGCACCCACGATCATCAGCGCCAGCGAGGCATCCGCCCTCGCCTTTCGGCCGAACCCGGGCGCCCGGCTTCCGCTGGGCACGGAGCTCGTCGATGAAACAGGCCGTGCGGTGACGCTCGGCGATTACTTCACCAAATCGCCCGTCATCCTCGTGCTCGAATATCTGCGCTGCACCTCCCTGTGCGGCGTGACCCTGCGCAACCTCGTCGGCAGCACCCTCAACAATCTGCCGCTCGTGCCGGGGCGCGACTATCAGCTCGTTGCGATCAGCATCGACCCGCGCGACAAGCCGGCCGATGCCGCGGCCGCGCGGGCGACCTATGCGGCGCTCCTCGACCACAACCGTGACGGAACGGGCCTGCACTTCCTGACGGGGCCGCCGGCGTCGGTGCGACAGATCGCCGATACGGTCGGGTTCCCGTACCGATACGACAAGCTGCTCGATACGTACATTCATCCCGCCGGTTTCGTCGTCGCGGCGCCCGATGGCATCATCAGCCGCTATATCGAGGGCGTGGCCGTCGCGCCGGCTGCGGCCCTCGACGCCATTGGGGCAGCCCAGCAGGACAAGTCCCAAGGGCCGCTCACCCGCCTCCTGCTGCTCTGCCACGTCCAGGGTGCCCCGCTGGGGCGGCTGACCATCCCGGTGCTGGCCGCCTTCATTCTCGCTGACATCGTCGCGGGGCTCGGCGCGGTCGCAGTCTTTTCCATCGTCTGGCGGCGTCACGGTTGATGCGATGCATCAGTGGATCCCGTTCTGGCCCGATACAGCCGCCGTCAATGCGGTCGCCGTCAACGCGCTCTTCTCCGCCGAGGTCGGCCTGTCCGGGCTGATCATGGCGACCGTCGTCGCCATGGTGGTGGGCTTCTGCGTCCGCTTTCGCAAGGGAAGCGCCGCCTCACGCGCAAACCTCATCCAGAAGACCTGGCTAGTCGAGATCGGCTGGACCACGGCCACCCTCGCTGCCTTTCTGATGCTCTTCGCCTGGGGCGCGTCGATGTACATCTGGCTCTATCAGGCGCCGCCGGGCGACCTCGAAGTCTACGTCGTCGGTAAGCAATGGATGTGGAAGCTCGAGCATCCGGGCGGACAGCGCGAGATCAATGCCCTCCATGTGCCGGTCGGCAAGACCGTCAGGCTGGTGATGGCTTCCGAAGACGTCATCCACAGCTTCTTCGTTCCGGCGTTCCGCGTAAAACGCGACGTCGTGCCCGGCACCACGCAAACTCTTTGGTTCAAGCCCAACAAGACGGGCGTATTCCGGCTCGCATGCGCCCAGTTCTGCGGGCTTCAGCATGCCACGATGGCCGGCGAAGTCGTGGTGATGTCCGCGCCCGACTACGCCCGCTGGCTCACCCAGCAGGGCGTCCATGACTCTCTGGCGCAGCAGGGCGAGAAGCTGTTTCGCGCGCATGGCTGCAGCGGCTGCCATGACCGCAACAGCACGGTTCACGCTCCGACTCTCGAAGGGCTCTACGGAACCTGGGTGCACATGCAGGACGGCTCGGTGCGGTTCGCCGACGAGGCCTATCTGCGCGACTGCATCCTCAACCCACGCAGTTTCACGGTGGCGGGATATCCGCCTGTCATGCCCGATTTTTCGGGACAACTTGGCGAGGACGATCTGGTGCGGCTTATCGCCTACATCAAATCGCTCGGAACACGACGGGAGGCCGGCGGATGAGCATCAGCGCCACGGCGGATGTCACGGCAGCCGAACCCGCTGCCGAGCCCAGCTATCTGACCGCGGAGACGACGGTCGGCTCCTGGCTGCTGACACGCGACCACAAGCGCATCGCGCTGCTGTTCTTTGCCTCGATCACGTTCTTTTTCTTCGTCGGCGGAATCGCCGCCACCATGATGCGGCTGAACCTCGCCACGCCCGGCGGCCTGCTGCAGCCCGCCATCTACAACCGCATGTTCACGATGCACGGCATCGTCATGGTGTGGTTCTTCCTCATCCCGTCGATCCCGACGACATTCGGAAACTTCTTCATTCCGCTGATGATCGGCGCACGCGACCTCGCCTTTCCGCGCGTCAATCTGCTGAGCTGGTACGTGTTCAACCTTTCCGGCCTCGTGCTGCTCTACGCCATCATCATGGGAGGCGTGGACACCGGCTGGACCTTCTACACGCCTTTGTCGGTCGTCTACGCCAACGGCTACGTATTCGCCGCCGCGATGGCCGTGTTCATCAACGGTTTCTCGTCGATCATGACTGCCCTGAACTTCATCGTCACCATTCACCGCTTGCGCGCGCCGGGAATGACCTGGACGCGCCTGCCGCTGTTCGTCTGGGGTATCTACACCGTCAGCGTCGTCATGCTGACGGCGACACCCGTCCTGGCGATGGACACGCTCCTGCTCGCGTTCGAACGTTTCGTCGGAATCGGCCTGTTCGATCCGAACCACGGCGGCGATCCGCTGCTGTGGCAGCACATGTTCTGGTTCTATTCGCACCCCGCGGTGTACATCATGATTCTGCCGGCGATGGGGGTGATCAGCGACATCATCCCGACCTTCGCGCGCCGTCCGGTCTTCGGCTACACAGGAATGGTCATCGCCCTTCTGTCGATCGCGATCCTCAGCTTCTTCGTGTGGGCGCACCACATGTTCGTGGCCGGAATCTCGATCTACTCCGGGATCGTGTTCTCGCTGATGTCGTTCTTCGTCGCCGTTCCGTCCGCGATCAAGGTCTTCAACTGGACGGTGAGCCTGCACAAGGGCAGCATCAGCTTCGAAGCGCCGATGCTCTATGCGCTCGGCTTCATTCTTCTATTCACGCTCGGCGGCGTCACCGGGATCATGGCGGCGACGCTTCCGGTCGATGTCCACGTCCACGGCACCTATTTCATCGTCGCGCACTTCCACTACATCATGGTGGGCGCGACGGTCAGCGCCTTCTTCGGCGCGCTGCATTACTGGTGGCCGAAAATGACCGGGAAGCTCTATCCGGAGTCCTGGGCCCGGTTCGCCGCCATTCTCACTTATGTGGGATTCAATCTGACGTTCTTTCCCCAATATGTCCTTGGTTATCTCGGGATGACGCGCCGCTCCTACACCTACCCGGCCGAATGGCAGAGCTGGAACATGCTGTCGTCGGCCGGCGCGTCGATCCTTGCCGTCGCATACCTTCTGCCGCTGTTCTACTTCGGATGGTCGGCGTTTCGCGGCCGCCAGGCCGGTGCGAATCCGTGGCGGGCGACCGGCCTCGAATGGACCACGTCCTCGCCGCCTCCCAAGCACAATTTCCGCCGCACCCCGACCGTCGTCCGCGGACCCTATGCCTACGATCCCGAGCACGACACCTTTCTGAGCCAGAGGGGCACCGCGCATGCCGAGTAGTGCAACCCTGCGGCCCGGAATTCAGTATGCGAGTCTCGAGCAGCAGGGGGACGTGGCGCAGCTCGGGATGTGGGCCTTTCTGGTCAACGAGACGCTCTTCTTCGGCGCACTGATCTTCGCCTATTTCATTTATCGCACCACATACTCCGAGGACTTCGCCGCCGCCGCCAGGGATACCGTCCTTTGGGCCGGCAGCGTCAATCTGGCGATCCTGCTGACCAGCAGCCTGACCATGGTGCTGGCGGTCAACGGCGCCGCGCAGGATCGGCGGCGTGCGATGATCGGATGGCTTGTCGCCACCGCGGCGCTCGGCATCGCGTTCCTGGGCGTCAAAGGCTACGAGTACTATCTGGATTTCCAGGATCGTGTGGTCCCGATCCTCGACTACGCGGTCAAGCCGGGGCAAGGGCCGGCCGGAGAGCTGTTCTGGGTCTTCTATTGGATCTCGACTGGCCTGCATGCGATCCATCTCATGATCGGGATCGGGCTCGTTCTTTACATGCTGCTCTGGCGGGTACGCCGCGGGGAGATCACGTCCGCCTACTATGCGCCGCTCGAGGTCGTCGGCATCTACTGGAGCTTCGTCGACACGGTGTGGCTCTATCTCTATCCCTGCATCTATCTGGTCGGACGTTCATGATGACGGGACCGGACATTCACCCCAGAACCGCCCGGGCATTGCCGTTCGTCGTGGCCTGGATCGTCATGCTTGTGCTGGGAGGCGTCAGCTTCACGACTGCGTTCCTCGGCATGGGCATTTGGGCGCCCATCGTGCAATTCGGAATTGCTGCGATCCAGACAGCCATCTTGTTCATTCTGTTCATGCGCCTGAAGGGGCCACCTTCGCTGAAATGGATTTTCGCCGTCAGCGGTTTCTTCTGGCTGCTGTTCCTCTTTGGCCTGAGCGCGACGGACTATTCCAACCGCAAGGGATGGCCGCCCACCTACGTCACCAACGAGCTCGGTGCCCGGCCGCCGCAGACCGCGCGGTGACTTGCTCTCCGGACTGCCGCAAGCTGGCCGCCGCCGTCGCTGGCCATGTCGATCCGAGATGTGCGCAGGAAAAAGAGAAGGGGGCGCGAGGCTGGGGGGTGGGGAAGTTGAGAGGGGACACCTCGCGCCCATCCGACTGTACGCTGACGCGTACGCGTCGAACGTCTCTACGCTAGGGCAATGATTGGGCTCCGTCGATTGGACCCTGGTCCAATACGGCCGGCGGATTCGTACGGTGAACCGCGGTCAAAACGGATTGATATAGTTCAGGATCGCGACCTGCCGCAGGAGTATCTGACGAATGACATGGACGGGCTTCACCCGGTCGGTGAAGATCGCCGCCGTGCCGATCGCGCCCGCCGGGAGCTTACGAGCCACGTCGGCGTCGTCGAGCGCGACGCGCACGATGAACGGCATGGACAGGAGCTGCTTTGCTGTCGCCGCCAGCCCGGAAGGCTGTACCTGCCCGCTCGAGATCGCCTGTAGAACGGCTTGGACTTTCCCGGTCAGAATCTGGCCGGGCATGAACTTGAACGTGAGCTCGACCGGTTGGCCCGGCTCGACATAGCGCGCGCCGATCTGAGGAATTTCCACCCCGATGATCGTGTCCGAGGTATCGATGAAGGCCATCACCGGCGACAGCGGCAGGGAAGCGACGCGCGCTCCCTTGCGTAACGCCAGGTTGGTCACGTAGCCGTCGGCCGGCGCCCGCACCACGGTCTTGTCGAGGTTCCACTTCGCGCCGTCGAGCTGTGCCTGCAACTGCTCGACCTCCGCCTGCCGCTGCTGCACGTCGAAGGCCCGGCCGGCGGCCGAGGACTGCAGCCGGTTCATCTGCGAGAGGCGGAGCTCCGCGAACTTGAGCTGCGCGTCGAGCGCCTTGGCCTGCGCCTCGAATGGCGCCGGATCGATCTTGAACAGGATCTCATGGGCCCTGATCGGCTTGTTGGGCTCGACCGGAACGTCGATGACCTCGCCCGCGACGTCCGGGACGATCTGCACCGAGTTGCGTACGACGAGCGCCGGCCCGCTCGGAGCGCCCCACCCCATGGGGATGAACAGGCCGACAAGCAGAAACACAAGAACGATAACGGGCGAGATCTTCCAGAAGAGGTTGAAGCGCACAATTCTCAATTTGACCAGAAGGAAGAGGATGACCAGGTACGCGTTGAGAAGAAAGACGATCATTGCCGCGGCTCCCATTTCGGCGGAGCTGGGAAGTCGACATAGGCCCAGATCACCGCGAGCGGCCACAGCGCGAAGCCAAGAAAGAATGTGAGCCAGCCGGCGACCGTGACGGCCTGCTTCCATGGGTGACCGCGCTTCCTCGCGATGCGGCCGGGCAGAGCCGCGAGAAAGACCGCAACCGCGACGGTGCTCAGCACGACCACGGTCAGAACGATCCAGGCAAAGATGTCGAGATTGGACATGGGCCACCCCGTCGGCTCGGCTCTCCCGAGTGCCTGCCGGTCGCTGGCGGCGCGCGATCGAACTGGTGCACGGAGCTTATCGCGACCTGACACAAATCCCGTCCGTATTGGACCGAAGTCCAATACGGACGGAGTCGGGAGGACGCAGCGCAGATCGCCGCGCTACGGTTCGCCTTATGGGCAGGCGTCCCAGAAACCCTGCGTGCGGCTCTGATCCGTGTAGTACCAGCAATATCCGGCCGCCGGCGCGGGGCCGGCCCAGGCGGCTGCAGTGGCCGCCGTCACGACGCCGAGCGCCGCACCCGCCGCGACGGCCCCGCCGGGCCGCCACCAGTAGTTGGCCGGACGGACCCAATGGCCGGGCCGGATCGCTGCGCCCGTGGTGGTGCGATTGATGTTCCGGTTCACGTT
The DNA here is from genome assembly GCA_964449645.1 of uncultured Hyphomicrobiales bacterium. Classification (GTDB taxonomy): domain Bacteria; phylum Pseudomonadota; class Alphaproteobacteria; order Rhizobiales; family Xanthobacteraceae; genus CAYVBN01. The sequence continues at coordinate 3,610 of CAYVBN010000135.1, read as the reverse complement.
GCGGTTGGCCGTACGATTGACATTGCGGTTGACGTTGCGTGCCGCGTTGCGGTTGACGTTTCGGCCGGCGCTACGGTTGACGTTGGCGCGGTTCACGCCTGCGCGGTTGAAGTTCGCCCGATTGAAGTTGCCGGCACGCGGGCCGCCCATGCGGGCACCGCCGAAATGGGCGCCACCCATCCGCGCGCCGCCGACACGGCCGCCTCCGCCGATACGAGCCACGTCGAAACGGCCGCCCTCGCGCGTGGCCGGCGAGTCGGTCGTGGATTGCGCCCGCGGCGGATCCGCGAGGAGGCCGATATCCGAAGTAGAGGATTGGGCAGTACGGGTGACGAGCGCTCCCAACGAGAGCGCAAAGATAGCCGACGACAACATGACCAGGCGCGTCATGACGTTCTCCCTTCTGATCGGTCGTACAGAACGGCATCGCTGTTCGAGCGCGGTGCCTCGTCGACCAGGGATCACTCCGCATGCGACGAACGGAGCCGCTCCGGGTCGATCGTCTGATCGAGATCTAAGGGCGGTTTTTCAGTCCGGTCGATTGGACCCTGGTCCCATGCCGACGACGAACCGCGTCGCGCGTCGCGCCACTGCATCGGCGCACAGATCGGCGAACGCCGCCAATGAGCCGCGCAGACTCATGTTCGATGAAGCGATAGCCGTCTGCGAGCGTGCATCAGGCCGAATGCGGCTGGTACTTTCTCAACCGCAGCGACAGCCCGACGAGCAGAATGCCGAATAGGATCGCGTACGTGCCGATCAGCCACACGAGCGCGAGCGCGCCGGCGCCGGGCGCCGCGAAGACCAGCAATCCGAAGATGACCGATATGGCGCCGGCCAGGATCAGCCACCACTCGCCCTCGATCTCTTTTCGCAGCTGGATCGCACCAATGATTTCGAAGATACCGTGCACGACGGCCCAGGCCGCCATGAAGAGGACGAGCACGAGCGCGGTGATGCCGGGCCAGAGGAAGGTCACGATGCCGGCCCCGATGCCGCACAGGCCGACGATCACGAGCCACCAGGTCGGCACTGGCCGGGCGCGGCCGGTGAAAGCCGCCGCAAGGGCGATGACGCCGTCGACGAGCGCATAGGCTCCGTAGAGCAGCACCAGCGTGAAGAGCGTCAGCGCGGGCCATACGAATGCGAGCACGCCGAACACGATGGCGACGATTCCGCGCAGCAGAACGAGCCACCAACCTTGCGCCAGCGCGTGCAGCATCGGGCGACCGGTCGGGAACGTAGGATGGACCGTCGTACTCATGGGAGCCTCCTTGGCGACGGATTCCGCGCGGCCGACGAACCATCCTTCGGCCGGCACTCGCATAAGCTAAGCGCTCGGTCGCGGGTAATCGATAGGACTGAAGTCCAAGAGCCATCCGGGAGCCAACCGGGAACCGCTCCGTTCATCGGGTCGCGGCGGACGGGAATATGGTGCGCCAATCCGCCTTCATGTCGACGACCGCCCAGCCCTTGGCCTCCGCTTCGTCGAGCGCCTTGTCGAGGCGGCCGATGGGCGACTGCCGATCGTAGGCATATTCACGCTCGGCATCGGTATGATGTACCAGCCCCATGAACCGGGCGCCCTCCCCGGCCGCCGTCCATTCCAGCATCTGCTGGTCGCCGTCGGAATTGCCGAAAGCAAAAATCGGACGCCGGCCGATGAAACGGTTGATGCCGGCCGGCTTGCCGGGCCCATCATCGATGAATTCGACCTTGGGCTCTTTCTTCAGCACGGGCTTACCGTCCGCCGCCATCTCGAACTTCACTACGCCGGAGGAACCAACGACCTGTTCGGGTGGAATGCCGTAGACGCGCCCTACCCAGGGCCGCATGAACTCGATGCCGCCGCCGGAGACGATGAAGGTCTTGAAGCCGTTGGCGCGCAGAAAGGCCAGAAGCTCCAGCATGGGCTGATAGACGAGCTCGGTATATGGGCGGTTGAAGCGCGGGTGGCGCGCGGTCGCGATCCAGTCGGAAACGACCTTGGTGAATTCTTCGACGGTCATGCCCGTATGCGTCACCTCCATGATCTCAAGCAGGCCCTTCTCACCGGACGCGACGAGCGCCTCCTGGTCGCCCTCCAGCACCGCCCGGAACGGCTGCTTGTCCGTCCATTCGGGATGCTGGGGCGCAAGCGTCTTGATGCGATCGAGCGCAAATGCCAACTGGAAATAGACCGGCTGCTCGCACCACAGCGTACCGTCGTTGTCGAACGTAGCGATGCGCTGTTCGGGTACGACAAAGTCCGCACCGCCTGGCGCGATCACGCGCGCGACAAAATCCATGATGGCCTTTTTCGCGGGGCTTTCGTTCCAAGACGGCAGCGGATCGGATGGCTGTGCCTGTGCAAACGCATCTTGCGGAAACCATTCGCCCGGCAGGATCGAGACCGCCGCAAGCGACGCGCCGGCGAGGAGAACCCCGCGTCGGCTTGGCTTGTGTTGGGGAGAATTGGAAGCGGCGATGCGTCCGGCCGATTCCTCCTTGGCCATGATCCACTCCCGTTTCCCAGGCGTCGTCCAGTCCTATTCTCTGGTGCCTCAATTTTCATGGCGCCGGTTTTCAGGGCGCCGGCCGCCGGCGTCATGCGTCATCTTCAATCGCCGATGCTCTGCTGCAGTTTCTCCATCACCTGATCGATGGTAAAGCTCGCCGGCCGCTGGCTCGGCGGAAACTCCTTGAAGGATTGCAGGAACTTCGCCACGTAAGCTTGTGCGCCATAGGCGATTGTCAACATGTCGCGAACGGAGCCCCTCTTCCCATAAACGCGAGCGTGGGAATCATAATTTTGTTGGATCACCTCGGCCTCTGACGACGCATCGGAACCCGAGGTGACACGTGGAGGTGTCGATCGGCTCGGCGTGTCGCGCAGCCGGGCGGTAGCGCCGGCAGTAGTTGGGCGCGCAGAGGTGTGAGCCGCCCTTGATGACCTTGCGGGGAATCCTGATCGACGGCTGACAGAAATCGTAGCTGCCGGCTTCGGGCCCGCCGCGCGGATTTTGCGGGATGCAGCACGCCTTCTGCGCGTCGGCGGGATGGCGGGAGGCGAACCAGTCCGCGGTCCACTCCCAGACGTTCCCGATCATGTCGTAGAGGCCGTAGGCGTTGGGCGGAAAGGCCGTCACCGGCGAGGTGCGCTCGTAGCCGTCACTCGCGAGGTTCTGGTGCGGAAAGGCACCCTGCCAAGTGTTCGCCATATGCCGGTTGCCGGGCGTGAACTCGTCGCCCCAGGCAAACTCGGCGCCGTCGAGCCCACCGCGCGCCGCGAACTCCCATTCAGCTTCGGTCGGCAAGTCCTTGCCGGCCCAGCGGGCGTAGGCCTCCGCGTCGCAATGAGCGATATGTACCACCGGGTGGTCGTCGAGCCCGCGGATCGAGCTGCCCTTGCCGTAAGGCCGACGCCAGTTGGCTCCGAACTCGAAAACCCACCATTGGCTCCAGTCCCGCAGGTCGACGCGGCCGGCCGGCGGCTTGAAGACGAGCGAACCCGCCTTGAGCATGTGCGGCAAGGCGCCCGGATAATTCCTCGGATCGGGAGCGGTCTCGGCGAGGGTCACGTAACCGGTGGCGTCGACGAACTCACGAAACGCCCGGTTCGTGACCGGCG
>CAYVBN010000134.1:0-2250 GCA_964449645.1 uncultured Hyphomicrobiales bacterium | reverse complement strand
TGACCCAAGCAGCAGATCCCGGTCGCCGACGAGCGTGCCGGCGACGAGGCCCGGACCGGGCAGCACGTAAGGCGGGATCGCCCAGATGCGCACGACGAGATCCCAGGCGACGATGCCGAGCGCGAGCGCCAGCAATGGCAGGACAATGCGCAGCACGCGGTCGAGACGCCGCTCGCGCGTTCGTGCGCCGTCGCTCATTGTCGTCCCCCCTCGGCCATCGCGCGCGAGAGCGCGGCGGATACCCGGCGGCAGGCGGCGGCGTATTCGGGCGAGGTGCGGAAGCTCTCCGCGCGCGGGTAGGGGGCGTCGACCACAAGCTCGGTGAAGACCCGGCCCGGGCGCGGCGTCATCACCACGATGCGGCCCGAGAGGTAGACCGATTCGAACACCGAATGCGTGACGAACACCACCGTGGTGCCGAGCGCCTGCCAGAGATCGAGCAGGTCGTTGTTGAGCTTGAAACGGGTGATCTCGTCGAGCGCGGCGAATGGCTCGTCCATCAGCAGGAGGTCGGGCCGGGTGACGAGCGCGCGGGCGATCGAGACTCGCATCTTCATGCCGCCGGAGAGTTCGCGCGGATAGGCGCCGCCGAACTTGGAGAGGCCGACGCGGTCGAGCGCCTCGGCGACCCGCGGGGCCACGTCTCTGGAGTCGAGATGCTTCAGCCGGAGCGGCAGCGCGACGTTCGCCCGTACGCTCGCCCACGGCATCAGGGTCGGCTCCTGGAACACGAAGCCGATGTTGTGGGCCGTCTCGCCGGGCGCTGCCGTGCTCCATTCGACCGAGCCGCCGGACGGCTGATCGAGCCCGGCGATCAGCCGCAGGGCGGTCGACTTGCCGCACCCGGAGGGGCCGAGCAGCGACAGGAATTCGCCGGCGCGCACCTCGAGGTTGAGACCAGCGAGCGCCGTTGTGCCGCTGCCGAACGTCCGTGTCACGTTGCGCAGTCCGACGATCGGCCGGGGGTGCGAGGCTCGCGCGGGTTCGGTCATGAGCGGCAGGCCACGTCTCGCATGCTCAGCGCTTGGGGCCGAGATCCAGTCCGACCTTCCGGTTGACGAAACGCAACGTGTAGGACTTGCGATAGTCGAGCGACGGCTTCACCACGCCGGCACGCGCCATCTTGTTGAAGAAATCGGCCATGTGCGCGTCCGTCATGGCGCCGATGCCGAGCGTGAGCGCATCGCCTGAGGCCACGATCCCGTACTGCTTCATCGCATTGACCGAATAGGCGAGAACGTCGTCGGTCATTTCCGGATTCTGCTTCTTGATGAGCGCATTGCCGGCGCCGTTGTCGCCATAGAGGTAGTGGTACCAGCCGATGATCGAGGCATCGACGAAGCGCTGCACCAGGTCGGGCTTTTTCTCGATGAGATCACGCCGCGTGTCGATCAAGGTCGAGTAGCTGCTGAACCCCTGGTCGGCGAGCAGGAAGACGACAGGCTTGAAGCCGCCGCGCTTCTCGATCGCGTAAGGTTCGGAGGTCACATAGCCCTGCATGGCGCTCTTCGGGTCGGCCAGGAAGGGCTGCGGGTTCGACGTGTAGGGCCGCACCTGCGAGTCCTTGAACCCGTACTCGGCCTTGAGCCACTGGAAATAGGTCGGGATGCCTTCCTTGGAAATATAGAGCGTCAGCCGCTTGAGGTCCTCGAACTTGGCGACGCCCTGGCCCGGATGCGCCATCAACACCTGCGGGTCCTTCTGGAACATGGCCGCCACCGCGATCGTCGGCACGTTCTGTGCGACGGCGTCGAAGGACTGCAGCGTGTTCGCGCTCATGAAGAAGTCGAGCTTGCCGACGGCGAGCAGAAGCCGGTTGTTCACCTGCGGGCCGCCCGGCACGATGGTGACGTCGAGGCCGTATTTGCGGTAAGTGCCGTCGGCGAGCGCCTGATAGAAGCCGCCGTGCTCCGCCTCGGCGAGCCAATTGGTGCCGAACGAGACCTTGTCGAGCGCCTGGGTGTGGCCCGCGGCCGCACCCAAGATCCCGACCAGCCCGACCAGAAGCGCGCCGGAAAGCCTTGCGAACCCCATCGATTCGTCCTCTCTAGAGCAGGATGACTTTTCTTCGCATCGTCATCCCGCTCTAACTCTTTGATTTGAGCATGATCTTTTCCGAAAACCGGTATCCACTTTTCGGGATCATGCTTTAGCCATGGCCCGGACAATAGGCGAGCGCGCTCCCTCTGGCGAGACAGGCGGGGCGGTGGTCGCCAGAACAGGATGGCGAGCAAGAGCCCATGCTGCCGA
>CAYVBN010000133.1:0-5773 GCA_964449645.1 uncultured Hyphomicrobiales bacterium | reverse complement strand
GATCCCGGGGCTGGCGCTGGCGGCGCAACGCAATGCCGATCGCGGCTTCCCCGACGTGGCACTGTTCGAGGTCGGCCAGATCTTCCGCGGCGACAAGCCCGAGGAGCAGTTCACCGCCGCCTCGGGCGTGCGGCGCAACCTCGCCAAGGCCTCGGGCATCGGCCGTCACTGGTCGGACGGTGGCCGCGAGGTCGACGCCTTCGACGTCAAGGCCGATGCGCTCGCCGCCCTGGTGGCGGCCGGGGCACCGACGCAGGCCCTGCAGATCGTCCCGGGCGGCCCGAACTGGCTGCATCCGGGCCGCTCCGGCACGATCCAGATCGGTCCGCAGAACGTCCTCGGGTGGTTCGGCGAACTGCATCCGCGCGTGCTCGAGACCCTCGACCTCACGGGTCCGCTGGTTGCGTTCGAGGTGATCCTCGAACGCATTCCCGAGCCCAAGGCCAAGGCGACGCGCGCCAAGCCGGTGCTCGACCTTTCGGCCTTCCAGCCGGTCGAACGCGACTTCGCCTTCGTGGTCGATCGCAGCGTCAAGGCGGCCGACATCGTGCGCGCGGCGCAGAGCGCCGACCGCAAGCTGACGACCGGCGTCACCGTGTTCGACGTCTACGAGGGCAAGGGAATCGATCCGGGCAAGAAATCGGTCGCGATCTCGGTCACGCTGCAGCCGCGCGAGCGCACGCTGACCGACGAGGAGATCGAGGCCGTCGCCACGAAGATCGTCGCCGAGGTTACAAAGAAGACGGGCGGCGTGTTGCGCGCCTAGATCTGCTCGCGAGCAATCCCAAACTCGAGAGATCGCCCCCTCCCTAACCCTGCTCTGTAGGGGGGGAGGGAATATGCTTGTGTCAAAGACGAAGGCCGAGCCAGGAAATCACGGCCTTCAGGTGACTTCACAACTCGATGAATTGCCGATTCAGTTGCTGCTGAGTGTTTGATCAAGACGTGAGCAGCCGCGAGCGAGCCTCGCTCATTGACGATCCGCCCGATGCACCGCGTTAGGGTGCTCGCTCGGGTCCCCCCTTGCGGAGAAGGGACAGAGAGGGGTGTTAGATACACTCACCTCTCTTCAGATAATCGCCGCGCCCGTCAGATGGTTCTCTCGGATGCCGACGCGAGCCTCAGGTCGGTGAAGGCGAAGCCGTCGCGCTCGACCGTATCGCCCGCGACGACCGGGATGCGCCCGTTCAGCATCGGGCCGGCGGCCACGAAGGAATGGAATTCGCCGCGCTCGCCGCACGGGTCGGCGCCCAGCGGCAGATCGTCGAGTAGCGCGGCGTCGAACCTGTGGCCGGCGAACCGGCGGTCGATCTGCTTGAGATCGACGCACACGAGATGCGCCTCGACGCCAGCCGCAATCATCTCACGGGCGAGTTGGCCTGTCGGCCGCTCCCACAACGGGAATACCGGCTTGACGCCGCTGCCGGCGAGCTTCTGTTCGCGATAGGCGCGGATATCCTGCAGAAAGAGATCGCCGAACACGATGTGGGTGACGCCGGCGCGGGCCGCCTTGGCGAGCGCCTCCGCCATGCGGGCTTCGTACACTTCGTTCGGGCATGGAAACGGAATCGGCACGATGATCGGCGCGAGACCGGCCGCTGCGAGCTGCGCGTCGAGCAATTCCGTGCGCACGCCATGCATGCTGACGCGGCCGAAGGGCTCGGTCACGGTCGTGAGCGCGCCGACGACGTCGAGCTCACCGGCGCGCCGCACCTCGTGCAACGCCCAGGCGCTGTCCTTCCCGCTCGACCATCCGATCAGGGCTTTTGGCCGGCGCGTCATCGCCGCCCGAAGCGCTTGAGCACCGCCTCGGCCGCGCGTTCGCCCGATTCCCACGCGCCGCCCACCGTGCCCCACAGCGTCTCGTGCACAGCTTCGCCCGCGAACCACACCCGATCGCGCAAGGAATCCATCAGCACCCGGCGTCCCGGCTGCCCGCCGGGCGAGGCCGCCGCGACGGCGCCGAGCACCCACGGCTCCTCGTTCCAGCGCGTCGCGAAGCTGCGCTTCACCGCCTTCTTCACGTCGTTGCCGAACAGCTCCGCCAGCCAGTCGAGCGCGAACCCCACCATCTCGCTTTCGCCCGGCGCCGCGCGCGCGCGGCCGAAGGTGCCGCCGATGTCGACCATCGAGAGGTCCGACCCGCCCATGTTGGCCAGAATGGCGCCGGTGCGGGCATCGTCCGACTTCTCGAACACGAGATCGTCCGACCGCAGCCCGAGCGGGTTGCCGGGCAATTCGAGCAGGACGTGGTCGTAAGAGCCGGGCTTGAGCCGGGCGAGCGCGTCGGCATAACGCTTCGGCAGTTCGGGATCGAACGTGAGCTTGTCGGCGAGCAGAACGCCGGTCGAGACCGTGACCACCACCGCGCGCGCCGTCAGCCGTCCGCGCCCCGTCACGATTTCGATCGGCCGGCGGCCGCCCCATTCGATCCGCCGCACCGGCGTCGACAGGCGGACGGGCAGATCTCCGGCGAGCTTCGCCAGCAGTGTGCCGTAGCCCTGCCGGCAGAACGCATCGACGTCGCGCTCGGCGGACCTGGCGAAATCGGCGGCGGAAACCTCGCCCAGGTCCTTGGCGCAACCGAACGGCCCGAGCACGAATTCTATCGTCTGCCGCCAGTCGAGCAGATCCTTGGGCAGGGCCTGCGCGCAAGTGACGTCGGTCCGCCCGCGCGCCGCTTCCCCGATCGCCCGGCTCGCCCGCACCAGCGCGGCGAGGAAATCCTCCATCTCGCCCTCGCGCGCATTGCGGCGGCCGATGCGCACCTTCTGGCCGGGCGGAGCCGGATAGATGTCGAGCCCGACCCGTCCGGCAAGCTTCGCCAGCGGGCTGACGTCGGGCCGGTGAATCCAGTGCGCGCCGAGGTCGCACGGCAGGCCGAACCGGTGCGTGTCGGTGATGCATCGCCCGCCCACGCGGTCGGAAGCTTCGAGCACGACGCAGCGGCGCTTTGCTGCGGCGAGGCGGCGCGCGGCCGCAATGCCGGCGGCGCCCGCCCCGACGATCGCCACGTCGAAATCGTTCGCGGTCGGAACCGCCGCCAGCGCCGGCGCAGCAACGGCGGCGCCTGCTGTGGCGAGAAACGACCGGCGGCTCAATCGCCGCTTGGTTAAGGAGGCCATAAGATCGGTCACATTGCCCGATCCGCCACCGCCTCGCAAACGCGCGCGGGCCTTTCCCACACGCGGCCGGTGAACCAATACGCAACAGGTTCACGGTAAGGTGGGCGCGTTCGCGACGTGCGGTTGCAACGCGCCTCCGCCGGGGAGCCCGGAATGTCCTGGATGTTCGACCGGGTCGGGCATCTGATCGCCCGATATCTCGAGAAGCCGGCAGCGGGCTACGAACCCTTCACGCCGAGCGATCCGGAGGCGTTGCGTCGCTCGCTCAAGCCCGGCGACGTGCTGCTGGTCGAAGGCAACAACCACATCTCCGGCGTCATCAAGTACCTCACCCAGTCCACCTGGTCACACGCGGCCCTGCACGTCGGACCGATCGAGGGATCGCGCACGGCGGACGGCGAGCCGCATGTCCTCGTCGAAGCCAATGTGGGCGAGGGCGTATGCCCGGCGCCGCTGTCGAAATATTACCAGTTCCACACCCGCATCTGCCGCCCGGTCGGCTTGACCGACGAGGACCGCGACAAAGTCTGCCGCTACGCCGTCGAGCGCATCGGCCTCGATTACGACCTGAAGAACATTTTCGATCTTCTGCGTTACCTGGTTCCGCTGCCGGTGCCGCAACGCTGGCGCCGGCGCATGATCGCGCTCGGCTCCGGCGATCCAACCCGCATCATCTGCTCCGCGCTGATCGCGCAGGCGTTCGAGTCGGTCCGCTATCCCATCCTGCCCCGGGTGACGCATCTTGAGAGCGAGGCGGCGCGCGAGGAAATTCTGGAGATCCGCCACTCCTCGCTCTACGCCCCGCGCGATTTCGACATCTCGCCCTATTTCGACGTGATCAAGCCGACCATCGCCAACGGCTTCGACTACAAGAAGATGCACTGGGCCAACCTGCCGCTGCCGCCGTCCGAGGCGGATGGCGAGATGCCGGCGGTCTTGGGCACACCGGACGCGGCGTCCGCCTGAGGGCTCCCGGAAAACGCGCCACGGCCTTGTGCGGCCGCGCGCCGATCGCTACCTCTGCGGCTCACGCGAGGTTGCGATGCTCGATGCGGCCCTGAAAGCACTGTCCCAGATGTTGTCGCCGCCGTTCCGCGCGGTGCTCGCCAAGTCGGTCGGCCTGGCAATCGCCCTGCTGGCCGTTGTGGCGATCGGGCTCACCCGCCTGCTCGCTTGGCTGACGGGCGCCGGCGAGCAGTGGGCCGAAGGGGTCATGGGCTCGCTGGCGCACGGTCCGCTCGTCGCGCTCGGATGGCTGCTCGCCATCGCGCTCGGATTCGGGATCGTGGCCGGGGCGATCTTCCTGATGCCCGCCGTCACCGCCCTGGTGGCGAGCTTCTTCGCCGACGAGATCGCCGAGACGGTCGAGCGCACGCATTACCCGGCCGATCCGCCGGGCGTCGCCCTGCCGCTGCCGCGCGCCGTCCTCCAAGGCGTAAGGACCGCCCTGATCGCCGTCGTGATCTATCTTTGCGCCATGCCGTTCCTGCTGTTCGCCGGCTTCGGCGCGGTGATCTTCTTCATCGCCACCGCCTATCTGCTCGGGCGCGAATATTTCGAGCTCGTGGCGATGCGCTTCCATTCCGTGCAGGAGGCCAAGGCCTTGCGGCGCAAGAATCAGTTCCTCGTCTTCACGGCCGGGCTGTTCATCGCCGCCTTCGTGTCGATCCCGATCGTGAACCTCGCGACGCCGCTGTTCGGCGCCGCCTTCATGGTGCACGTCTACAAACGCCTCGCCGGGTTGCGGCGCGAGCTGATCGAGCCGCCCTACAGCACATGATCCCGAAACGCGGGCACTGGTTTTCGGAAAAGATTATCCGCTCTGGAAAGAGGCGTTGAGCGGGAATCGTTACGCCGTCTTCGCCGGATAGCGGCAGAGATCGATGATGATGCAGCGCGCGCAATCGGGCTTCGGTGCCTTGCACACATAACGTCCGTGCAGGATGAGCCAGTGATGGGCGTGGAGCTTGTATTTCGCCGGCACCACGCGATCGAGCGTCATCTCGACCTCGAGCGGCGTCTTGCCCGGCGCCATCCCGGTGCGATTGCCGACGCGGAAAATGTGGGTGTCGACCGCGATCGTCGGCTCGCCGAACGCGATGTTGAGCACCACGTTGGCGGTCTTGCGCCCGACGCCCGGCAAGGCTTCGAGCGCCTCGCGCGAATGCGGCACCTCGCCCCCGTGCTGCGCGATGAGCATGCGCGACAGCGCGATCACGTTCTTCGCCTTGGTGCGGAACAGCCCGATCGTCTTGATGTAGTCGCGCAGCTTGTCCTCGCCGAGCGCCACCATTTTCTGCGGCGTATCGGCGACGGCGAACAACGCCCGCGTCGCCCTGTTGACGCCGGCGTCGGTCGCCTGGGCGGAGAGCACCACGGCGACGAGCAGCGTGTAGGGATTGATGTGCTCCAGCTCCCCCTTGGGGATCGGATTGGCGGCGGCGAACCGGCGAAACGCCTCCTCGACCTCCGCGGCCGTCCACGGTCTCGGCTTGCCGGCCGTTTTTGCGCGGGCGGGCGACTTTTTCGGGATCGTTTGCCGGGCCATAATGTTCTTCTAGAGCATGATCGCGAAAAGTGGCTACCGGTTTTCGGATAAGATCATGCGCAATGTAAAGGCCATGATCCCGAAAAGTGGTCACCGGTTT
>CAYVBN010000132.1:0-5332 GCA_964449645.1 uncultured Hyphomicrobiales bacterium | reverse complement strand
GTCGACGTCGAAACCGACCTTCTCCACCGCGCATTCCGTCGCGGGGTCGATCGCCTCCAAAAAAAACCGATGAACCGCCCCGACCGTGGTCACGTGCGCCTCAGTAGTTCAGTGGTGGTATGGGTCGCCCTTGCAAACAATTGGAGTAACGCAACATTGCTTGCGCCCAACAGGAACTCAATCCAACCATTCTGCAATGAAACTCATCCTGCATGCGTTGTTCTTCACATGCCGCCGTATCGACCCTCTTCCTGGCCGCCACCTGAACGCGGTCATTTGACGCGGGTTCGCTCGAACTCGGTCCGAAGGAATCGCCAAATGAAAGCATGGGAATCCCGAACGCCCAATAGCGAATTGCGGTTTCATCAAACTCTCCAGTTCGGTCGTTGGCGGTTTGCAACACGCATCGCTGGGATGAGGAGAACGCCAGATTCCATCGCGTGCTGATTCGAAGCGGCGGCGAAGATGCATGACCCAGGCCGAAGCCGGGCGTCGCCGCCCAGCTTCGGCCTTGCTGCAGACCTGCGCCTTACGTCAGCTTGCCGCTGAGCCGGGTCGCGAGGTCGGGATAGATCGCCTTGACGCCGTAGAGGACGTCCAGGCGCCAGTTCCCGAGGTCGTTGGTGCCGTCATAGTAAGGAATGAGCCGCACGCTCAGGCCCTTGTACGACTCGCGTGTCGGGTTGACCGCGCCCTGCGGCAGTTCCATCGGCACCATGACGAGCGCGAAGGCGTTGCGGTGGAACACCATGTTCTGCAGATAGCCGGTCGCACCGGTGCCCGTCACGGTGATCGCCGCGTTGTCGGCCGGCGCCGCCGAGACCGTCTGATAGGCGCCCGACGTGATGATCGCCGGCGAGATCGAGAGCGTCGCATTGCCGCTGCCGTCGGCCGTCGCGTCCGCATTGACCACGAACTGCTGCAGATAGGGCAGCACGGCCTTGGTCACCGGGTTTACCGCGAAGACGCCCGCGATGGTGATGACGTCGCCCTGCTTGAGCACGGCGGAAGACGCCGTCCAGCCGTCGGTCACGAGGCTCTGTGTGTTGGTGTTGCGCACGTTCACATAGGTCGAGGCCTGGCCGGCGCCGTTGACGAGCGGCGTGCCGGCCTTGCTGCCGACCGTGTGCGTCTGCACGTTCTGCGTCGAATAGGGATCGACGCCGGCGATGGTCGGCAGCTTCGCCTTCTGCAACGCCGTCCTCGCCGTATCCTGCACGAACAGGCCGGTGAAGTTGTTCACCAGCCCGTAGTTGTCCGCGGGCGAGAGCACCGCCACGCGTTCGTCGGCCGGCACCGCCATTTCATCGAGCCGCTGCGGCGCCTTGGTGAACTCGGCGAAGGACGCGATCGGCGCCGTCGTCCCGGACGAGCTCACCCAGTTCCAGACGCTTTTGTAGAGCGCGGCGAGCTTCAGATCGACGGAGTTCGCGAGCTGCATCATCGCCGATTTCAGGTGCCGCTCGGAGAAGTCCGAGATCTTCAGCGTCATGTCGGCGGACGAGAACTGCAGGTCGACGCCTTCCTGGGTGTTGACCACGATCGAGGTCGAACCGTAGGTCGTGTCCTGCGGCACGGCCGTCGCGCCGGAGCGCACGGTGTAACGCACCGGCTTGTCGATCGTGATCGTATCGCCGATCTTGTGGCCGCTCGGCTTGCGGTCGAACTCGGATTCGTAGCCGCGGTGAACGAGGCTGCCGAGCACCAGGTTGTTGTCGAGAAGGCGCAGTGCCTCCTTGGCGATGATGCTCGGCGTGAGAAGCGTATTGGCCATTCGGGTTCCTTTCTATGGATGGACTCGCCTCAGCCGTGGCCGGCTTCACGCCACTTGACGAAATCCTCCATGCTCATGCGGGAGGGATCGCGCGCGGGTGACGCGGTGCCGCCTTTCAGCGTGCTGACGGGAGGCGGGGCTTTGGTGACGGTGTTGGGTTGAGGGCCGCGGATACGCGTCTCGAGGCGGCCGATCTCGCGCGCCGCCTGCACAGGCGGCATCCGGTTGAGATCGTCCAGCTTGTCGAGATTGCGCGCCAGGTAATAGGCGATGAGCGGCCCTTTGGGGCTTTCGCGGATCAGTTCCTGCAGATCCGCGCGGATCGTCAGATCGCGCGCATCCAACAAGGTCCGATCGAAATCGGGGATGCGGTCCCTCGCTTCCGTCAGACGCTCGTTGTAATTGGCGAGCCGGGCGCGGCTCTCCGCGATCGCGCGGTGCATCTCCGCCGCGGCCTGCAGGCGTTCGCGTTCCTCCCGCACTGCCTTGCGCGCGGCGTATTCGTGCAGCGCGCGGTCGTATGCGAGAGTATCGTTGCCGAACTCTTCCGGCCTCGGCGGAGGTTCGGAGTGGCCGGGAGGAAGGGGCCGCGGTCCGCCAGCGACCATGCGCCGTAGCCCGGCATTCTCCTCGAGCAAGAGCCTCAAGCGGTTCTTGAGACGGCGCGAGCGCGACGTCTTGCGCGGCTTGTCGGGCGAATCCTCGGTGTCTGCGCCCTCGGCGACGTCTGCATCCTCGTCGGGGGCCTCGCTCTCGAAGTCATCACCGGCAAGCGTGACCTGCTCGGTCCCCGCTCCAGGTTCTGCTCCGTGATTACAGCCACAGTCGTGGCCACGGTCTCCTTCGGCAAACACGCTTTCCGCGGTCCGCTCGTCGGCTGCATCGATCATGGATTCTCCTCAACAAAAAAGCCGCCCGGTGGGGGCGGCTGCAAATGTCTCGACGATGACAATTCGGAAGCTAGCGCGTCCGGGTAGCGGGCAGGTAAACCATGTCAGCGCTGCGGGACCGGCGGACCGGAGCGCGCGACGATCTCCTCGATCATGCCGCGTTGGCGCGCGAGCTCGTCAACGATCTCGCGCAGAACGTCGGGCGCGATCCCTGCTCCGCCGTTTTCCGCCGCTTTCGCCGCCAGCTCCATGCGCTTCATTTCGAGATCGATCGACTTCGCCGCGACTCCGAGCTCCGCGGTTCGCTTCGCCGCCTCCGCTTTCGCAACGTCGGCCTGTATCTCTGCCATCATGACCGGTGGCGGGACCGGGGCGCCCGGGAAGCCGACAGGCCCGGGGGCGCCGGGCATCGGCGACATTGGCGGTGCAGGCGGAACCGGTGGCGGCGGAACGGGAGCCATCGGCGGAGGTGGAGGCATCGCGCCCGGAATCGGCCTCATCGGCATCGGCGCAACACCGCGACGCTGCGCGAGCGTTGCCTGAATGGCCGGCGGCAGCACCGTCTCGATCCGCTCGGCGATTTCGTTCGCGAGCGGCCAGTCCTGCGCCTTGGCGAAAAGATCGAGGATGAGCGGTGCGACCTGCGGCGCAGCCTGGATGAACTGCGCCATTCCGTCCTTGGCCTCGGCGCGCCGTGTCGAATAGCTCGGGCCGGTGTCGACCGTAATGCCATAGGCCCCGACGGTGACGTCGTTGAGCACGTTGCCGCCATACGGTTTCGTCTTTACGGGGGCCTGCTCGTTCCCGGCCTCTCCCGCGTATGCGCCCGGCAACGGCTCGCCCTCCTCCGTCCCGACGTTGAGCGGCTCTTCCGCATCCTCCGCGAGCTCCGGCGGGGCGGCCGCCTTGTTGATGATGATCGTATCGGTCCGCCCGTCTTCGCCGATCACCTGCACCATGCGCTCGGTGTCGTAGATGTGCGGGATGAGGTCGACCAGGATGCGCCCTGTGTGGCGGATCGCACGGGCGAAATTCTGCACGTAACAGACCGTGCCGACATCACCCTCGCTTTGGCGCGCGCGGATGGCAACCCCGCTGATCTCGTTCGACTGTGCGCCGAGCGAGGCGTCGTAGAGCCCGGTCACCGCCTTCATGTCGTTGTCGGCAAGCTGCACGCCCTCGCTCAATCCCGGGCTCGTGACCGGCGGCGCATTGCGCTGCGGGCTCACGCCGCCGTTGAGCGGGTCGGGCGTGTAGGGCAGATACGGCCAGGCTTCCTCGTTCGCGGTCTCCCAGCGATCGATGTAGTCCTTGAAATTGCGTTCGGTGCCGATCCACGGCGCTTTCGGGGCGAGGGCCACCACTTCCGTCTGGGTGGAGCGGAAGTAGTTGTACATGCGCTGCGCGTCCTTGGCGAAGCGCACGATTCCGTGGCGCACGATGCGGCGGCCGATGCGGACCTCCTCGCCGATCACCGGCACTATCGGGATCATGCGGCCGGACCATTCGCACGGCTCTTCGAGCACGTGCCCGATGGTGATGAGCGAGCGGAAGATCTTGTGCCCGTCGCGCTCCTCGATGCGGGCGCCTTGCGCGCGCAACATCTCGATCGTTTCCTCATCCACGCAGGTTAGATCGTCGATCGACCCATCGGGCAAGAGCGCCAGCCGGCGCTTGGCCGGCCGCCTTTCCCAGTATTCGGCAACGCGCACGAAATCCTCGCCGAACCAGTATTCGTGGTAGCGGCCGTCGAAGAAGCGGAAATCCTCGACCGGGACGTCCGGATAGCGCTCCGCAAAAGCGTGCCGACTCATGTCGACCGGGACGAGACACCATCTGGCGTCCTCGCGCGTCGGCAGCGTCGAATCCGGATCCCAGAGAACCGAAACCCCGTCGTCGATCTGGACGATGCGGATTTCCTGGTTGAACGTCGTTTCCTCGGCATATTCGGTCGTCACCCGCCAGTGGCCGATGCCGCAGGTCACTTGGCTGTCGGCCGCGAGCGCATAGGCCGACTGCGCCTCGGACCGGTTCTCGATGTAGCGGATCATGCCGGAAATGAGCTCGGCGACCGGGGCCGATGCGCGCGAGTCGACCGGGACGGCCTTGATCGCCGGCTTCATCAGCCGGATATCGCCAGTCACCTGCCGGACGAACTGCGGAATGCGGTTGACGGTGAGAATGGGCCGCTTGCTCTTCTCGCGCGCCTGCCGCGCGTAGCTCGGCCACTGCTCGCCGGCACGGAATTCCAAATCTTCGTAGGCTTGCTCGATGTTCTCGCGCTCGCGTGCGAAGGCGCTTTCGGCGCGGTCGAGGGCGGTTTTGAGGAAATCGTCGTCGATCTCGCGTCCGGGCGCCGCGTCCGGCGGTGACGGGAGTTCTGTTTTGCGTAGCACCGCCCTGCCCTTCGGCTCGCGCACGCCAATGGTTTCATCGGCCATACCGGTCGGACCTCGTGATTTTGAATAAAAAAAATGCGCCGCTCGGGCGCATTTCGCTGGGTGTAAGGCGCCACTCCCGACGCCGTTCAATCCCGCACGGCGGACGGCACCTGCAGCAACCGTCCGCACTCAACCTATCCGGTCACTCGCGTCGCGATGTTGACAATCGGGAAATTAGTGCAATCGGGTAGCGTCAGAGTAAACGCGCAAGCGGGCTTCTCGGCTCG
>CAYVBN010000131.1:0-6721 GCA_964449645.1 uncultured Hyphomicrobiales bacterium | reverse complement strand
ATGGACAAGATCGAGTGGGGACCGAACTGGGAGGAGATCCTCGGCGGCGAGTTCGACAAGCGCTCGCGCGACTACAACTTCGAGGCGGTGCAGAAGGACATCTACGGACAGTTCGAAAACACGTTCATGATGTACCTGCCGCGCATCTGCGAGCACTGTCTCAATCCGAGCTGTGTGGCGTCGTGTCCGTCCGGCTCGATCTACAAGCGCGAGGAGGACGGGATCGTCCTCATCGACCAGGACAAGTGCCGCGGCTGGCGGATGTGCGTCTCCGGCTGTCCGTACAAGAAGATCTATTACAACTGGACCTCCGGGAAGGCCGAGAAGTGTATTTTCTGCTTCCCGCGCATCGAGTCGGGCCAGCCGACGGTGTGCTCCGAAACGTGCGTCGGACGGATTCGCTATCTCGGCGTCCTGCTCTACGACGCCGACCGGATCGAAGCGGCGGCGAGCGTCGAGGATCCGCAGGATCTCTATGAAGCGCAGCTCGGCGTGTTTCTCGATCCGAACGACCCGAAGATCGAGGAGAGCGCCCGCGCCGACGGCGTGCCGGAGGCCTGGCTTCAGGCCGCCAAGCGATCCCCGACCTACAAGATGGCGGTCGACTGGCGGATCGCCTTTCCGCTTCACCCGGAATACCGCACGCTGCCGATGGTCTGGTACGTGCCCCCGCTTTCGCCCATCCAGTCGCACGCCAATTCGGGCGCCGTCGAAACCGTCGGCGAGATTCCGGACGTACGCTCGCTGCGCATTCCCGTCCGCTATCTCGCCAACCTGCTGACGGCCGGCGCCGAGGAGCCGATCGTCGCGGCCCTCGAGCGGATGCTGGCGATGCGCGCCTACTACCGGCGGCGCCAGTTGGGCGAGAGCGAAGGGACCGCCGCGCTGGAGCAGGTTGGCCTGACGGTGGCGCAGGCCGAGGAGATGCACCGCTATCTGTCGATCGCGAATTACGAAGACCGCTTCGTCATCCCCACCAGCCATCGTGAGCAGGCCGAGGATGCCTATGGGTTGCGCGGCGCGTGCGGGTTCACCTTCGGCAACGGCTGCGATTTTGGCCCGCCGCACTCGACCCTCTTCGGCGGCAAGATGGGGCGGCGCACGATGACCCCCATTCGCCCCCTCGACACCTGAGGGAGCGCCCCGTGATCGTGCTCAAGGCTTTCAGCGCGCTGCTGTCCTATCCGACCCAGGAGCTTCGGGACGCGCTGCCCGAAATCGGCGATTGCGTCCGCGGTTCGCCGCTGGTCTCCGCGGGCGAGCGCGAACCGCTTCTGCGCCTCGTCGACGACCTCGCCGCCGGCGACCTCCTCGACATCGAAGCCCGCTATGTCGACCTGTTCGACCGGGGGCGCGCCACGTCTCTCAATCTGTTCGAACATCTGCATGGCGATTCCCGCGACCGGGGCCAAGCCATGGTCGAGCTCAAGCGCCACTACGAAAAAGCCGGCTTCGAGCTCGCCTCGCGCGAATTGCCCGACTTCCTCCCGATGGTGCTCGAATATCTGAGCTGTCGCGACATCGAGGAGGCGCGCGACATGCTTGCAGACTGCGCCCACATCCTCCGACGCATCGGCGAGGCGCTGTTCGCGCGCGACAGCAGTTACGCCGCCGTGTTCCAGGCACTGCTCGCCATCGCGCGCGAGCCGCTCATCGACACGGCGGCCGTCCGCCGCATTCCCGAGCCGCCGATCGAGCATCTCGATCGCGAATGGGCCGAACCGCCGGCCTTCGGCGGCGACCCGCAGAACGCCACGCCCGCAACGGTTTCGCCGTCCGCCGCGCGCGACCTGCGCCATGGCCGAACATAAGGGAGAGGCCGGCATGATTTCCGCCGATTACGTCAATACGTTCTTCTTCGGCATCTATCCCTACATCTGCCTTGCGATCCTGCTCATCGGCAGCCTGATCCGGTTCGACCGGGAGCCCTACACCTGGAAGAGCGACTCCTCGCAGATGCTGCGCAAGCGCGAGCTGAGTCTCGGATCGAACCTGTTCCACTACGGCGTCCTGATCGTCATCATCGGCCATTTCGTCGGCTTCCTGATGCCGGAATGGGCGGTGAGCTGGGCCATCACGCCCGTCGGCCATCAACTCCTCGCAATGGTCGTCGGCGGGCTGGCCGGCATCGTCGCGATCATCGGTCTGAGCATTCTCATCCATCGGCGCCTTGCCGATCCGCGCATTCGCCTCAACAGCCGCAAGTGGGATATCGCGGTCGTGTTGCTGCTGTGGCTGCAGCTTGCGCTCGGTCTTCTCACAGTGCCGCTCTCGGCCTTCCACATGGACGGGGCGCTGTTCGAGACGCTCACGGCTTACGTCCAGGGGATCGTGACCTTCAACGGCAGCGCCTCCGCGCTCATGCTCGGTGTGCCGCTGGTCTACAAGCTGCATGTCGTGCTCGGCTTCACGATTTTCCTCGTGTCTCCGTTCACCCGGATGATCCACATCTGGAGCGGGGTCGGCGCGCTCGCCTATCTGTTCAGGCCCTATCAGATCGTCCGCTCGCCGCACACGCGGGCGAAGGAGCCGGTGCGCCCATGACGGCGACGAACACGGCGGTAAGCGCGGCGACGATCAACGACGTGCGTGTCGAAACCGGCGCGTGGCCGAGTCTCGAGGTGGCGGCGGTGCAGGAACTGCTGCGCCAGCGTGCGGTCGAGCGCGGCTTTCTTCCGGACGGCACGAGCGACGCCCAGGAGATCGCCCTGGCGATCGAACGCCTGCTCGCGGACGAAGTTCGGGTTCCCTCGCCGGGCGAGGCGGAGTGTCGGCGATATTACGACGGCCATCCGCAGGAGTTTCAGAGCGGGGACATCGTGCACGTCCGCCACATTCTCTTTCAGGTGACCCCCTCGGTTCCGATTCCGCTGCTCCGCGCCAAGGCGGAGGAGACGCTCAACGAGCTCCTGCGCGAACCGGATCGCTTCGACGCGCTGGCGCGCGAGTTGTCCAACTGTCCGTCCGGCCAGCAGGGCGGCAACCTCGGACAGATCAGCCGCGGCGACACCGTCCCGGAGTTCGAGCAGGTGCTGTTCAGGCTCGAGCCGACCGGCATCCTGCGCGAGCTCGTCAAGACGCGTTTCGGCTTTCACATCGTCGCCGTCGACCGCCGCATCCCTGGGCGCGCCGTGCCGTTCGAGGCGGTGCGCGACAGGATTGCCGAGCGCCTGAAGACGATGGTCGAAGAAAAAGCGCTGCGGCAATACGTGTCCGTCCTGGCGGGACAGGCGGAGATCACCGGCGTGGACCTGCAGGCTGCGGAGACGCCGTTGGTGCAATGAGGGCGGCGCGACCCGCTCCGCCCATCTGATGTCGATCCGGATTTGCCCAAGACATTGCCGCGGCCGCTCGAGACGCGCGAGGCGGGCAACCCTCGGCGTCCCTCACAACTCCCGCCCGATCTTGCGGTCGAGCGAGTAGGGTCCGCCGCCGCGCAACGCGATCGCAAGCGAGACGATGCCCCAGAGCAGAACGAATTCGTAGCCGCGGTTGAGCCACGAGAAGCCGTTGTGCCAGTAGTGAATGAACGTCAGATAGCCCATCTCGATCGCGACGGCGGCGGCCCAGAAACGGGTGAACAGGCCCAGCAGGATGCAGATGCCGCCGACGAACTCGATGACGGTCAGAAAAACCGCGAACGGAATGCCGAGCGTGATGCCGTCGTGCACGAGCATTTCCGCCTGCCGCGCCATCCCGCGCATGATCTTGCCCCAGCCGTGCACGATGAGCGGCCATGCCACGCCGAAGCGCACCAGCGGCCAGGTGAATGGGATCACCAGGTCGTAGAAGGACTGCAGCGACGGCAGCAAGGGTTTCGGTTCACGCTCGGCCTGGCTCATGGCCCTCTCCCCGTTTCAGTTCCGACTGTCGTTTGAACCACGCGCCCGCCCGCCTTATTCCGTGTGGGCGACCCCGGCGCGCTCGACCACCTTGCCCCAGCGCACCGTCTCGCTCTTGACGAAGGTCTTCAGTTCATCCGGCGAGCTCTTGGCGAGCGGAATGAGGCCGAGGTGGATGAACTTCGCCGACACCTCGGGCGAGTTCACGATGGCGTTGGTGGCGGCATTGAGCTTGGCCAGGACATCGCCCGGAAGGCCGGCCGGCGCCGCCAGCATCTGCCAGGCGGCCGCGTCGTAGCCGGGCACGCCGACCTCGTTGAGCGGCGGAATGTCGGGCGCGGCCTCGGCGCGCACCGTGGTGCTGACCGCGAGCGCGCGCAGCTTGCCGGCGCGGATGAGCGGCAGCGAGGGCGCGAGATCGCTGAACATCAACTGGATATGCCCGGCGACCACGTCCTGGAGCGCCGGCAGGCTGCCCTTGTAGGGAACGTGCGTCATCTCGATGCCGGTCATGCTCTTGAGCAGCTCGGCGAAGAGGTGATGCGCGGCGCCGACCCCGCCCGAGCCGTAGCTCAGTTGCCCGGGCTTCTCCTTGGCGAGCCGGATGAGGTCGGCAACGCTCTTGACCGGCAGGTCCGGGTTGACCACCAGCACGAACGGCACCGAGCAGATGAGCGCCACCGGCACCAGTTCCTTGTCGGGGTCATAGGGCAGCTTCTTGTAGAGCGCCGGGTTGATGGCGAAGGTCGAGCTCACCGACATCAGCAGCGTGTAGCCGTCGGGTGCGGCCTTCGCGACCGCGGCGGCCGCGATCGACGTGCCGGCGCCCGGACGGTTCTCGACCACGAAGGTCTGGCCGAAATGCTCGCCGAGCTTCTGCGCCAGGATGCGGCCGAGCACGTCGGTGCCCCCGCCCGGCGCGAACGGGACGAGGACGGTGACCGGGCGGTCCGGATAGGTCTCCGCCGACGCCGGCGCGTCCAGAGCCGCCAGACCCCACACCCCCAGAGCGAGGCCGATCACGGCCCCCCGCAGCAGTACCCGCATGGCCGTCCTCCCCTGCGGGCGTTTGGCGCCCGTCTTGCCGCCCGTCGGGGCCTTTCTTTCGGCCCACGGGCGATGACGGAAGACTAGAGCAGGTTCCGATGGGGTGGAATCGGAACCTGCCCTAAGCCTGCCTTTTCTCGCATTTTCCGCCTCGAACCGGCGGCCGCTTCGCCGGACGATGCCAGGCCGAAGGGGCGGGATGGCCCAGGGGCCGGGTGCCGGGGGTGCCGGCCGGGCCGCGGTTTCTTGACAGGCCGGGCGGTTGCCGCCATAAGCATTCGCAAAGCGCGGGCCCGAGGGTCCGCGCGCTTTGTTACGGCCCAAGGGCCCGTCGACAAACACCAATCAGCGACTGCAAGAAGCCGGTCCGGACCTCGTCCGACGACCGGGCTCGAACACGAGGATGAGAAAGATGTTCGCAGTCATCAAGACCGGCGGCAAGCAGTACCGGGTCGCCGTCGAGGACGTTATCCGGGTCGACCACATGGCGGGCGAGCCCGGCGACATCGTCGAGTTCGGCGACGTGCTGATGCTCGGCGGCGACAATGTCACGGTCGGGACCCCGACCATCGCGGGTGCCACGGTCGCGGGCGAACTGCTGCAGCACACGCGCGGCGACAAGGTCATCGCCTTCAAGAAGCGCCGGCGCAAGAATTCACGCCGCAAGCGCGGCTATCGGCACGACTTCTCGGTCATCCGCATCACCGAGATCCTGACCGACGGCCAGAAGCCCACGAAGACCGCCCGCAGCGAGCCGCAGTTGCGGCGCCCGGCCGCCAAGCCGGCGGAGGAAGCCGCGGAAGCCGAATCGGCGCCGGCCTCGGCCAAGACGAGCGCGAAGAAGCCGGCCGCCAGGGCGAAGTCCGCGGCAGCCGCCAAGGCACCTGCCCGATCGAAGGCCGAATCCGGGAAGGACAAGGGCAAGAGCAAGGCCCCGAGCAAAAAGAAGTGACCGAATCGTTGATGATTTCGTCACGGAAATGAGCTAGACACAGGACGAACACGGACAACGGTCATGGCGCACAAGAAAGCAGGCGGATCCTCGCGCAACGGACGCGACTCGGCGGGCCAGCGGCTCGGCGTGAAGCTGTTCGGCGGCGAAACGTGCCTTGCCGGCAATATCATCGTGCGCCAGCGCGGGACCAAGTGGCATCCCGGCCAGAACGTCGGTCTTGGCAGGGATCACACGCTTTTCGCGCTCTGCAACGGACGCATCGAGTTCCGTACCAAAGCCAAGGGCCGCACCTTCGTATCTGTCATTCCGATGACGGAGGCGGCGGCCGAGTAAGACGGTGGACATAAACGAGTCCGCCGGCACCTAGTCGAACCGGCGGACCCGAACGGGTTCCGAAAAGGGGGAGACGGGATGCCGGCTCCCCCTTTCGCTTTGAAGCAAGGAGCCCGTGCCATGACACTGCTGGAGGAATTCAGGAGCGACACCTTCCGGGAGAGCTGTATTCCCGTCCTCGAGACCGAGCGGCTCGTTCTGCGTGCGCCGCGCATCGAGGACGCTAAAACCGTAGCTGCGCTCGCCAATGATCGCCGCGTCGCAGAGAATACGTTACGCATTCCGCATCCATACAGTTTTGCCGACGCGATGCAGTGGATCTCCGCCGCCAATACACGGCCGGGCGAGCGGACATTTTTGATCCTGCGCGAAGACGACATCGTCGGCGCCTGCGGCTTCGACTTGCGCCAGGGACCTGAGCCGGAAATCGGCTATTGGCTTGGCACGCCGTACTGGAGCCAGGGCTACGCCTCGGAAGCGGTGAACGCTTTAATCGATTACGCGTTCGACGCGGAGAATTATCCGGCGTTGCGCGCCGGCGCGC
>CAYVBN010000130.1:0-2272 GCA_964449645.1 uncultured Hyphomicrobiales bacterium | reverse complement strand
TCGCCCAGCGCGGGATCGAGATCGCGCCGTACGACGACACGATGCTGATGTCCTACGTGCTCGACGCCGGCAAGGGCGGGCACGGGATGGACGACCTGTCGGAGAAGTGGCTCGGCCACCGCACCATCCATTACGGCGACGTCGCCGGCACCGGCAAGTCGCAGGTGTGCTTCGACCAGGTCTCGATCGAGAAGGCGACCGAATACGCCGCCGAGGACGCGGACGTCACCTTGCGGCTGTGGCTGGTGCTCGCGCCGCGGCTCGTCTGCGAGCATCTGTCCACCGTCTATGCCACGCTCGAGCGCCCGCTCGTGGCGGTGCTCGCCCGCATGGAAGGGCGCGGCATCTCGATCGACCGCCAGGTGCTGTCGCGGCTCTCGGGCGAGTTCGCGCAGCGTGCGGGCGCGCTCGAGCAGGACATCCGCGATCTCGCGGGCGAGCCGCTCAATCCGGGCAGCCCGAAACAGATCGGCGACATCCTGTTCGGCAAGATGGGCCTGCCGGGCGGCAAGAAGACCAAGACCGGCGCCTGGTCGACCTCGGCATCGGTCCTCGAAGACCTCGCCGAGGAAGGCCACGAGCTGCCGCGCCGTCTGCTCGACTGGCGGCAGGTGTCGAAGCTGAAATCGACCTACACGGACGCACTGCCCGGCTTCGTGCATCCGCGCACGCACCGGGTGCACACGTGCTATGCACTCGCGGCGACGACGACCGGCCGGCTGTCGTCCTCCGAGCCCAACCTGCAGAACATCCCGATCCGCACCGAGGAGGGGCGCAAGATCCGCCGCGCCTTCGTGGCCGATCCGGGCATGAAGCTCGTCTCGGCCGACTATTCGCAGATCGAGCTGCGGCTGCTCGCCGAGATCGCCGACATTCCGGCGCTCAAGCAGGCGTTCCGCGACGGCCTCGACATTCACGCCATGACGGCGTCGGAGATGTTCGGCGTTCCGGTCGCCGGCATGCCGGGCGAGGTGCGCCGCCGCGCCAAGGCGATCAATTTCGGCATCATCTACGGCATCTCGGCCTTCGGGCTCGCCAACCAGCTCGGCATCCCGCGCGAGGAAGCGGCCGCCTACATCAAGAAATATTTCGAGCGCTTCCCCGGGATCCGCGCCTACATGGACAGCACCAAGGAGTTCTGCCGCAAGAACGGCTACGTCCTCACGCTGTTCGGCCGCAAGTGCCACTATCCGGACATCGCAAGCTCGAACCCCTCGATCCGCGCCTTCAACGAGCGCGCGGCGATCAACGCGCGCCTGCAGGGCACGGCCGCCGACATCATCCGCCGCGCCATGGTGCGCATGGACGACGCGCTCGCCGCCAGCCGCCTCTCGGCGCGCATGCTGCTGCAGGTGCACGACGAACTCGTGTTCGAGGTGCCCGAGGACGAGGTCGAGAAGACGCTTCCGGTGGTGACCGCGGTGATGGAGAACGCCGCCATGCCGGCGGTCAGCCTCTCGGTGCCGCTGCACGTCGAGGCGCGCGCTGCGGATAATTGGGACGAGGCGCACTGAAGCGATTGGCCGGGCCGAGGCCGGGTGCTAGAGCACGGCGCGGTGAAACATCGATCCACCGCCGCGACACAAATTCGGATGTCCAACGAATGCAAAGTCTGCTCCCTCCCCCCTTGCGGGGGAGGGTTGGGGAGGGGGTAGCACCTGCTCGAGGTGCCTTACTGGCTGTCACCCCCACCCCTGACCTCTCCCCGCAAGGCGGAGGGGAACCGGGTACGGCATGTGGGGACGTTCTGTGTTTTTCGGTCGAGCACAGGTCTCGGCCGGCGGGATTACTTGGGACGGGATTACTTGGGAATCGAACGATGCCTGTTTCCTCGACCTCTCCGGGCCGCCGCAGTGTTCCGGGATTGCGCCCCTTGGCGGAACCGGCGGCCGCGCGCGCACGTCTCGCCGAGATCATCCGCGTGCGCTCCTTCGGCTACGCCGACGTGACGCTCGCCTCCGGGCGCAAGAGCAATTTCTATTTCAACCTGAAGCCGACGATGCTCGACGCCGAAGGCGCAGCGCTCTTGGCGCAGCTCACGTTCGATGCGGTGGCGGATGAGCGGGTCGACTATATCGGCGGGCTCGAGATGGGCGCGGTGCCGATCGCCGGCGCGGTCGCGCAACTGAGCGTCCTCAGCGGACATCCGATCCAGGCGTTCTTCGTGCGCAAGAAACCGAAAGAGCACGGCGCCAAGCTGAGCGTCGAAGGGCTCGCGCCTGGCGAGTCGCTCGCCGGCAAGCGCGTCGTCGTCGTTGAAGACGTGACCACG
>CAYVBN010000129.1:0-2987 GCA_964449645.1 uncultured Hyphomicrobiales bacterium | reverse complement strand
GTGAACGGCTCGTAGTAGTCGTCGATCTCGGGCAGGTTCGGGTTGGCGAAGATCTTGGCGAGGATCGACCAGCGCCCGCCCTGCCTGGGAACGATCTTGCCGTTCTTCTTGCGCTGCCAGCCGCCGTTCCAGCGGTCCTGGTTTTCCCAGTCCTTCGGATAGCCGATGCCGGGCTTCGTCTCGACGTTGTTCCACCACGCGTATTCCATGCCCTGGCGCGAGGTCCACACGTTCTTGCATGTCACCGAGCACGTGTGGCAGCCGATGCACTTGTCGAGATTCATCACCATCGCGATCTGCGCGCGGACCTTCATGATGCGGCCTCCTCGACGGCGGGGTCGACGGGGTTGGAATGGTCGAGCCATTCGACCTTGGCGAGCTTGCGGACGATGACGAATTCGTCGCGGTTGGAGCCCACCGTGCCGTAATAATTGAAGCCGTAGGCAAGCTGCGCATAACCGCCGACCATATGCGTCGGCTTGAGCACCGTCCGGGTGACGGAGTTGTGAATCCCGCCCCGCTGTCCGGTGATCTGCGAGCCGGGCACGTTCACGATCTTTTCCTGTGCGTGATACATCAAGCACATTCCTTCCTTCACCCGCTGGCTGACGACGGCGCGCAGCGTGATCGCGCCGTTGATGTTGAACAGCTCGATCCAGTCATTGTCGACGATCCCGGCCTTCTTGGCGTCGGCTTCCGAAATCCACACGATCGGCCCGCCACGCGACAGCGTCAGCATGATCAGGTTTTCCGTGTAGGTGGAGTGGATGCCCCATTTCTGATGCGGGGTGATGAAGTTCAGGACGATTTCCGGATGGCCGTTGCTGCGCTTGCCCAGCATGTCGGCGATTGTGCGGGTGTCGATCGGCGGCCGGTACACCGCGAAGCCTTCGCCGAAATCGCGGAACCAGGTGTGGTCCTGATAGAACTGCTGGCGGCCGGTCAACGTTCGCCAGGGGATGAGCTCGTTGACGTTGGTGTAGCAGGCCGTGTAGCTCACTTCCTCGCTGTCGATGCCGGACCAGGTCGGCGAGGAGATCACCTTGCGCGGCTGCGCGACGATGTCACGGAAGCGGATCTTCTCGTCCTCGCGGCTGCGCGCAAGGTGCGTGTGATCGCGGCCGGTAAGCTTGCCGAGCGCTTCCCATGCCTTGACGGCGACTTCGCCGTTCGTCTCCGGCGCCATGCTGAGGATCAGCTCGGCGGCATCGATGTCGCTCTCGATGCGCGGGCGGCCGTGCGTTGGGCCGCCGTCGTTCACGCGATAATTGAGCTTGCCGAGGCCCTTCACCTCCTCTTGCGTGTCCCAGGTGATCCCCTTGCCGCCGTTTCCGAGCGTGTCGACCAGCGGCCCGAGCGCGGTGAGGCGGCGATACGTGTTGGGGTAATCGCGTTCGATGACGGTGATCGACGGCCCGGTCACGCCCGGCACGAGGTCGCATTCGCCTTTCTTCCAGTCGCGCACGTCGAAAGGCTGGGCGATCTCCCGCGGGGTGTCATGCAGGATCGGCGTGAGCACCACGTCGCGCTCGACGCCCAGGTGCCCGACCGACAGCTCGGAGAACCGCCGCGCGATGGTCTTGTAGATTTCCCAATCGCTGCGCGATTCCCACACCGGGTCGATCGCGGTCGACAGTGGGTGCACGAACGGGTGCAGGTCGGTCGTGTTCAGATCGTTCTTCTCGTACCAGGTCGCGGTCGGCAGCACGACGTCGGAATAAACGCAGCTCGACGACATGCGGAAATCGAGGGTGACAACGAGGTCGAGCTTGCCCTCGGGCGCCGGATCGCGCCAGACGACTTCTTCCGGCTTTTGGCCGCTTGTGTGCCCGAGATCCTTGCCCTGAAGCCCGTGCCGCGTCCCGAGAAAGTGATGCAGGAAATATTCGTGCCCCTTGCCTGAGGAGCCGAGCAGGTTCGATCGCCAGATGAAGAGATTGCGCGGGAAGTTGACCGGATTGTCCGGATCCTCGCAGGCCATGCGGATGCGGCCCGCTTTCAGTCCGGCAACGACGTGGTCCTGGATCTTCGCGCCGGATTTCTCCGCTTCCGCCGCGAGCGTGAGCGGGTTGACGTCGAGCTGGGGCGCGGAGGGCAGCCAGCCCATGCGCTCGGCCCGCACGTTGAAGTCGATCATGCTGCCGCTGTAACGCGACGGATCGGCGAGCGGCGAGAGGATCTCGCGCACGTCCATCTTCTCGTAACGCCACTGGTCGGTATGCGCGTAGAAGAATGACGTCCCGTTCATCCAGCGCGTCGGCCGTACCCAGTCGGTGGCGAAGGCGAGGACCGTCCATCCGGTCTGCGGCCGCAATTTCTCCTGGCCCACGTAGTGGGCGAACCCGCCGCCCGACACGCCCACGGTGCCGCACATCATCAGGAGATTGATGATGGCCCGATAGGTCATGTCCTGGTGATACCAATGATTGACGCCGGCCCCGATGATGACCATCGAACGCCCGCGCGTCTTCTCGGCGTTGGCGGCGAATTCACGCGCCAGCTGGATGACGACATCGGCCGAAACGCCGGTGATTGGCTGCTGCCAGGCCGGCGTATACGGCACGTTGTCGGCATAGTCTTTCGCGCAGGCACCGCCGAGCCCGCGATCGAGGCCGTAATTGGCGCACAGCAGGTCGAACACGGTCGCGACCATCGCGTCGCCATCGGCGAGCTTGATCCGCTTGACCGGGACGTGCCGCAGCAGCACGTCCCCGCCCTGGTCGTTCTCGGGAAAGCGCAGGTGCGGCCGTCCGCCGAAATACGGAAACGCCACGGGAAGGACATCGTCGCGCCGATCGGCGAGGCTGAGCGCAAGCCGCACGGGCGCGCCGGTTTCGCCGTCTTTCTCCTCGAGGTTCCACCGCCCTTTCTGCTCGTCCTTGCCGGGCCAGCGATAGCCGACCGATCCCTGCGGCACGGCGAGCTCGCCGCCGATCTCGTCGAACGCCACGCTCTTCCACGCGGCGCGATCGGATTGCGGCGCATCC
>CAYVBN010000128.1:0-4919 GCA_964449645.1 uncultured Hyphomicrobiales bacterium | reverse complement strand
CGAGCCGCTCGTCACCAACCAGATCGAATGGCATCCCTATCTCGATCAGTCGAAAGTGGTCGCGGCCTGCCGCCGGCACGGGCTCTCGGTCACCGCCTACAGCCCGATCGCGCGCGGCCGCGCGGGCGGCGACAAGGTCCTGTCGCGCATCGGCCACGCGCACGGCAAGAGCGCCGGACAGGTGTCGCTGCGTTTTCTGCTGCAGCAGGGCGCGATCGTCATTCCGCGCACGTCCAAGCTCGAGCGGCTGTCCGAGAACATGGCCGTATTCGATTTCGAGCTGACGCGGGCCGAGATGGAGCAGATCGCCGCCCTGGCCCGGCCGAGCGGCCGGGTGGTCGACGCCTCCTGGGCGCCGGATTGGGATTGACCGCCGGCCGGGCGCTTGCGGCGGCCCGGCGCGCGCACTATGCCGGGCGGTCATTCAAGCCGAGCGTGTCCGTGCCATCAGAAACTGCCCTCGTCCTCTTTTCCGGCGGCCAGGATTCGACCGTCTGTCTCGCCTGGGCGCTTCAGCGCTTCGATCGGGTCGAGCCGGTGGGCTTCGCCTACGGACAGCGCCACGCCGGCGCGCTCGACGTGCGTCCGCGCGTGCGCGCCGCGATGGCGGCGCTCGACCCGCTGTGGCGGGCCCGATTGGGCGAGGATCATGTCGTCAAGCTCGACGCCCTCGGCGCCATCTCCGAGACCGCGCTCACCCGCGACGTCGCGATCGAGATCGCCGAAGGGGGTCTGCCGACGACCTTCGTGCCGGGCCGCAACCTGATCTTCCTCGCGTTTGCCGGGGCGCTCGCCTATCGGCGCGGCGCCCGGCATCTCGTCGCCGGCATGTGCGAGACCGATTTTTCCGGCTATCCCGACTGCCGCGACGACACCGTGAAGGCCATGCAGGTCGCGCTCGGGCTCGGGATGGAGCGCCGTTTCGTCATCCACACGCCGCTGATGTGGATCGACAAGGCCGGGACCTTCGCGCTCGCGCAGGACATGGGCGGGAAGGCGTTCGTCGACCTCCTGGTCGAGGAGACCCACACCTGCTATCTGGGCGACCGCTCGCAGCGCCATGCCTGGGGGTACGGCTGCGGCGAGTGCCCGGCCTGCCGGCTGCGGGCGGAGGGATTTGCACGATGGACGGCAAGCGCATGACGACGACGGCGAACGACGCCCGCCGTGTGCGCGAGGGCGTCGTGTTCCTCGTCCTTTATGGCCTGACGATTCCGCTCGCCAACTGGCTGATCGGGCATGCCGGCACGATCTGCGCGCCGGACGGTCCGTGCGTGGTCCCGGTGGCGCCGGGCCTCGAGGCGCCCTCGGGCGTCCTCACGATCGGCCTCGCGCTCGTCCTGCGCGATCTCGTGCAGCGACGGCTCGGCCTCGGCTTTTCGGCCGCCGCGGTGATCGCCGGGGCGGCCGTATCGGCCTTTCTCGCGCCGCCGGCGCTCGTCGTCGCCTCGGCGGTCGCCTTCCTGCTGTCCGAATTCGCCGATCTTGCGGTCTACACGCCGCTTGCGCGCCGGCAGCTCGTCGCCGCGGTGATCGCGTCGAGCGCGGTCGGGCTGGTGGTCGATTCGATCGTTTTCCTCTGGCTTGCCTTCGGCTCGCTCGATTTCCTCGCCGGCCAGGTGGTCGGCAAGGCCTGGATGGTGCTGCTGTCGATCCCGTTCGTCATCTGGCTGCGCCGCCGCGACGAGCGCCTCGGATTGCGGCCGGCCTGACGTCTTTTCCTTCAACCAAGAGGTTTCCGATGAATGCGACGTTCGACGTTCTGCGCAAGGTGACGACCGCCACGATCACCACGATGCTGCTCAAGAAAGGCATTCGGCGTTGCTGGATGAACGGGCCGAAGCCGCTCGTGCCGGGCGGCGAGCGGATCGTCGGGCCGGCCTTCACGCTGCGCTTCGTTCCGGCGCGCGAAGACCTCGCCACCCCGGAAAGCTGGGCGAAGCCCATCTCGACCCGCGGCGCGATCGAGGAGATGCCGGAGGGCTGTGTGGCGGTCGCCGACGCGATGGGCGTTCCGGGCGCCGGCATCTTCGGCGACATCCTCACCATGCGGATGAAGCGGCGCGGCGTCGCCGCCCTCGTCACCGACGGAGTCGTGCGCGACCGCGTCGGCGTTCTGGCGAGCGGCCTGCCGGTGTGGAGCAGCGGCATCGCCGCGCCCGCCTCGGTCAACGGCCTCACCTTCGTCGGCTGGCAGGAGCCGATCGGCTGCGGCGGCGTCGCGATCTTCCCCGGCGACGTCATCGTCGCCGACGATGATGGCGCGGTGGTCATTCCGCAGAATCTCGTCGAGTTCGCCGCGCACGAGGGGGCCGAGCACGAGCTGTTCGAGACCTTCATCGTCAGCGAGGTGGAGAAGGGCGTGAAGCTGCCCGGGCTTTATCCGGCGAACGAGGACACCAAGGCCCGCTACGAGGCTTGGAAGAAGACGCATCGCTGAGGATGTTCTTCGTCCTCTCGAAAGTTCTCGGCTTCTTTACGGTCCCGTCCAACCTGCTGCTGGCAGTTGGCGTTGTCGGGGCGGTGCTCCTCCTGACGCGGTTTGTCCGAGCGGGCAGGCGACTTCTCGTCCTCAGCATTGTGTTGTTGGGCGTCGCGGGATTGTTGCCGCTCGGCAATCTGCTGATCTATCCGCTGGAGACCCGCTTTCCGCCGTGGGATCCATCGCACGGCGCGCCCGACGGCATCGTCATCCTGGGCGGGGCGATCGGGCCGGAAATCTCGGCCGCGCACGCGGAGCCGCAGCTCAACGAGGCGGCGGAGCGGATCACCGTGGTGGCGGCGCTGGCGCGCCGCTATCCGGCGGCACGCATCGTCTACAGCGGCGGCAACGGCAATCTGCTCGAGCGGGGCTCGGCCGAAGCCGATTTCGTGCTCCCGCTATTCGAGAGCTTCGGCATCGCGCGCTCACGCGTGACGCTCGAATCCCGCTCGCGCAACACGGTCGAGAACGCCGTGTTCAGCAAGGAGCTCGTCGCGCCCAAGCCCGGCGAGCGATGGCTGCTGGTGACGTCGGGCTACCACATGCCGCGCTCGATCGGGGTGTTCCGCCGGGCCGGCTTCCCGGTCGAAGCCTATCCGGTCGACTGGCGTACCGAGGGCCGCGCCGATCTCGTCCGGCCGTTCGCCTCCGTCGCTGCTGGTCTCGCCCGCACCGACGTCGCCGTGCACGAATGGATCGGCCTTCTCGCCTATTGGGCAACCGGGAAGACGTCCGAGCTGTTTCCGGGACCGGGCGAGGCGGCCTGCGCCGGCCGCGGCTGCTGAGAACGACGCGACAAGCCGCCATTCAATCCTGGCGCGGCAGGCCCATGCGCCACACGCCCTTGAAATTCTCCGGATCGACCGGTTTTCCCTTGCGATAGATCACCAGACGCCCGGCGAGCGCCAGCGCGACGGCCGTGCGGCGCACCTGAGGCAGCAGCGCGTGCCACTCCGGCTCAGGCGCGAGCGAACGGGCGATATCGATCGGCGCGAGCGTCTTGCCCGGACCGGCGGCCGCGAGCAGCCGCCGGATCGCGCCTTCAATCGGTGTGTCGTCTGTCACCCGAAACCTCGTCCTGTGCTGTTGCCTTGATACCCATTGGGGAGAATCGTCCGGAGCGGGCGCCCGGCAAGCTGTCGAACCATGGATCCAAGTTCGGGTCCAATTCGGGCCCAAGTTCGGGCCCAAGTTCGGGCCCAGGTTCAACCGCCGGCTGTGGTGTCTCCTTGCCGTAAAACTGCCGGAACTTTCGGCCACCATGCCAAGTTGATCTGGGCGAGGCGATCGGCCTCGCCTGTCCGGGCCCGGTGACGCCCGGGGACCTGTCGGCGTGCGATGCCGCAGGTGTGGTCTGAAAGGGAGCATCGGCCATGTCGATGCACGCGGAGCGACACATTTCCTCGTCGCAGACGCCGTATGAGAGCGGTGAATCCTGGCTCGAGTCCTCCTGGGCACCGAGCGTGCTGGTTGGAGCGGCGCTCGTCGTGATGGCCTCGCTCGCGCTCTGGGCGCTTTAGCGCGCGATCCGCAAACGTGGATGCCGGTTTTGCGCGAGATCGCGCTCTAGCTTTGTGAACCGGCACATCACTGGCCATTCTTCCTGAAGACGACCGGCAGCGAGAAGGTCAGACCTTCGTCGGCGATGAGGGGCGGCGGCGCGGGCACGGGGCTCGCGCGCTCGACCATGCTGATCGCCGCCCGGTCGAACGCCGCATCGCCGGAGCTCTTGGCGATGGTTGCCGCGAGGACGCGTCCGGTCCGATCGAGCGTCAAGGTCACGAGAGTCTCTGCGCTCATCTGACGGCGGTCGGGGGGATAGCGCTTGTACCTGTCCAGGTGCGCGACGAGCTCCTTCTGCCATCTCACCCGCGTGCGCTGGCGCGCGTGCCCGGTGCCCTGGTCGGGCGTCGTCGACTTCTCGGCTTTCGGCGTATTCTCGACGACCGGTGGCGCGGTTGCTTCCTGCGCCACCGACTGCTCCGTCGGCTTCATGGCCTTGTTCTTGATGGTGGGGTCGTCCTCGTCCGGTAGCTTCGAGGTGTCGGTCGTGACCAGCCGGTCGGGGTCGTCGGTCTCGACCGGGGTTTCCTTCGGAAGGTCCACGTCCTTCTCGGTCGTGTTCTGCTCGACCACCGGGGGAGTTGCGGCGGACGCCTCGCTTTCGGGCCCGGGCGGCGCCTCGGATGGTTCGACCGCCGGCGAGGCCAAGTCGACGCTGATGACGATCCCAGGGGCGCCGAGTTCCTCGTCGTCCGGCTCGTCATGCAGTTCCTTGATCGCGAACGCGGCGAGCGCGACATGGCCGCAAAGCGCCAAGGCGGCGGCCAGGGCCCAGACCGACTTGCGGCTGCGCTGATCGACAAAATTCACCGGTACGGGAGGTGGACTCGTCATCACTTTGCCGGTGCGGCCGTCTCCGGCACCGTCCGCCCTT
>CAYVBN010000127.1:0-6081 GCA_964449645.1 uncultured Hyphomicrobiales bacterium | reverse complement strand
GCGCGCGCGCGGCGCAGGCCTTACGAGGGAGTCGTTGCGCTCGGGTGCGTGATCCGCGGCGAGACGAGCCATTATGACATCGTTGCAGGCGAGTCCGCGCGTGCGCTCATGGACCTTGCGCTCACCCGGCGCGTTGGCATCGGGAACGGCATTCTGACCGTCGACACCGATGCGCAGGCGACGGCGCGTGCCCGGCCCGAGGAAGGCGACAAGGGCGGAGCGGCCGCCGCGGCGGCGTTGGCGCTGGTGAAGCTCGCGCGCAGTCTCGCTCCGCGACGAGGACGGCGATGAAGCGGCCCGAGACCAAGGATCGCAAGGCCAACCGGCGCGGGGCGGCGCGGCTCGCGGCCGTGCAGGCGCTTTATCAAATGGACGTCGCCGGAACCGGGCTCAACGAAATCCTCGCCCAGTTCGAAAGCCATTGGCTCGGCCGCGAAGTCGAAGGCGAGCAGTATCTGCCGGCGGAGGCTGCCTTCTTCCGCGAGATCGTCGAAGGCGTCGTTGCCGAGCAGCGGCGTCTCGACCCGCTGATCGACGCGGCGCTCGCGTCCGGCTGGCCGCTCCGACGCATCGAGACCATTCTCCGCGCCGTGCTGCGCGCTGGCACCTACGAGCTCGATCGCAAAAGCGACATCCCGGCACGGGTCGTCGTTTCGGAATACGTCGATGTCGCCCATGCCTTCGTCGACAGCGACGAAACCGGCCTTGTGAACGCCGTTCTCGATCAGATCGCACGCCAGTTGCGCGGCCCCGAGTTCAATCGGGCGATCGGCTAGAGAATAGTCTCGAAAAACGCATGCCGGTTTTCGGACCAGATCAGGCGTAAGCGATAGAGCGGGACGACGATTTGAAGGCAAATCATCCCGCTCGAATGGCCCGATCCGGAGCTCGCGAATGCGCGCGGCACACGCTGGTGCGAATTCCGGAATCACCCGGACATCGGCAATGCCATGATTCGAGTACTCCTTTTTGACCTCGAAGGTCGCAATCCGACTCGCGGCACGATCGTGC
Organism: uncultured Hyphomicrobiales bacterium; assembly: GCA_964449645.1. Lineage (GTDB taxonomy): Bacteria > Pseudomonadota > Alphaproteobacteria > Rhizobiales > Xanthobacteraceae > CAYVBN01. The sequence goes on along the minus strand of CAYVBN010000127.1, from coordinate 5,070 downwards.
GAATTTCGGGTTCGGGGCCCTTGAGCCGCATGGGATCGTGGGAACATCGCGGTCGGCGGCGAGTTTTCGTTCCGGCTTACCCCGAGCTGTATCGAAGCCGGAGCGGTGCGTGGCCTTGCGCAGAAAGTCATCCGTCCTACGATGCCCTTCGCGAAGCGAAGACGGGGCGACGATGACCACCGACCACGAAGCGACGGCCGAGGACCGGCTCATCGCACGTCATTTCCGTCCGCTTGCCAAGCATGCGGGCGCGTTCGGACTGGTCGACGATGCAGCGGTGATCACGCCGCCGCCCGGACACGACGTCGTGCTCAAGACCGACGCCATCATCGGCGGCGTCCATTTCTTTCCCGATGATCCGCCGGACAGCATCGCCCGCAAGGCGCTGCGCGTGAACCTGTCCGATCTCGCCGCCAAGGGGGCGCGTCCGGCCGGCTTTCTTCTTTCGCTCGCCTTGCCGAAGGGCCTCGGCGACGCATGGCTCGCGGCCTTCGCCGACGGGCTCGGAGCGGATGCCGAGCGCTACGCCTGTCCGCTGCTCGGCGGCGACACGGACCGCACGCCGGGTCCGGTGATGGTTTCGATCGCCGCATTCGGCACGCTGCCGCACGCCACCATGGTGATGCGCAGCGGCGCACAGGTCGGAGACCGCATCGTCGTGACGGGCACGATCGGCGATGGCGCGCTCGGGGTGATGTTGCGGGAGCAACCCGACACACGCGCGCGCTGGAAGCTCGACCAGCGCATGGCCGATCATCTGATCGGCCGCTATCTCGTCCCCGAACCGCGCAACGCCATCGCCGACGTGCTGCGGCGCTACGCCTCGGCCGCCATGGACGTGTCCGACGGCTTGATGGGGGATCTCACGAAGCTGTGCCGCGCCTCGGGCGTGACGGCCGAGATCGAGTCCGCGCGCGTCCCCGTCTCCGAAGCGGCGGCCTGCGCGCTCGCCGCCGAGCCGTCGCTGATCGAGCAGATTCTCACCGGCGGCGACGATTACGAGGTTCTCGCCACGGTCGCTCCCGACCGTGTCGAGACGCTTCGGCTCGAAGCCGCCGCCGTGGGCGTGCCGGTGACCGAAATCGGCCATGTCGTGGCCGGGAAGGGCGAGCCGCGCTTCATCGACCGCGACGGACGAAGGCTCGTGTTCAAGAGGCTTTCCTTCAGTCATTTCTGACCGGTGTCCCGATTTCGAAGTTCGCTGCACAATTCCAGGAGCTTCAAATCCGCCACACTGGCGGGGCGGCGGGGCATTAGCCCGCGCCGGGGACCGGAGGGACCATGGACGAGAGAGCAACGGCGCCGGTCGAGGCTGCGCCCCGCGTGGCAGCGCCTCGTCTCGACGAGGCGCTGCATCGGCGCTTTCCCACCTTCGCGGACCTGCGCCGGCACGCGCGCCGGCGTCTGCCGCGGTTCGGTTTTGAATATCTCGACGGCGGTGCCGGCACGGACGGCGGAATTGCCCGCAACGCGGCGGCGCTCGATGCGATCGAGCTCGTGCCGCGCTATGGCGTCGAGGCCGGCCGGGTGCCGATCGAGGTCGAGCTGTTCGGACGCCGGTATGCCGCGCCGATCGGCGTCGCCCCGATGGGCGGAACGGGCGTCGTCTGGCCCGGGGCGGAGTTCCATCTCGCCGGCGCGTGCCAGCGCGCGGGCGTGCCTTACGTCGCCTCGACGGTCGCAGGCGCCACGATCGAGTGTATCGCCGAAATCGCGCCGGACGTGGTCTGGTTTCAGCTTTATCGGCTGGCGAAGAACGATCATGCGATCGGTTTCGACCTCGTCCGGCGGGCGGAAGCAGCCGGCGCACATGTTCTCGTATTGACGCTCGACGTGCCCGCCCGGACCACGCGCCCGCGCGAGGTGCGCAACCGCCTCGTCATTCCGTTTCGGCCCGATCTGCGCACGCTCTACGAGGCCGCGAAGTCGCCGGGCTGGGTTCGCGCGCTGATGCGGCACGGCATTCCGCGCTTCGCCAACCTCGCGTCCTATGCGGGGAAGAAACCGACCACCGCCGACGTGATGCTGTTCGCCCGCAACGAGATGGGCGGCGGCTTCACCTGGGAGGAGGTGGCGCGCTTCCGCGACCGGTGGCGCGGACCTCTCGTCGTCAAAGGCATCCTGCACCCGCAGGATGCCCGGAAGGCCGTCGCGCTCGGGGCCGACGGCGTACAGGTCTCGAACCACGGCGGACGCCAGATCGAGGCGGCGCCCGCGGCCATCGACGTGCTGCCGGCGATCGTGGCCGCGGTCGGCGGCCGCGCCACGGTCCTGATGGACAGCGGCATCCGCTCCGGCCTCGACGTGGTGCGGGCGCTGGCGCTGGGCGCCGCCGGCACGTTCGCCGGCAAGGCCTTCCTTTATGCGCTCGGCGCGCTGGGGGCCGACGGGCCGCCCTATGCGATCGCTCTCCTGATGGAGGACATCCAGGCGGCCGCGCGCCAGCTCGGGGCCCGTGCGCTCGCCGACCTGCGGTCGGTCGCCGCCCGCCACCCGGGCGCGTTTCGTTTCCCGGAGGAATAGGGAGCGCTTCTCGCAGCTCGGGCGTTCCTCACATCTGGGTTGCGTTCCGGCGGCTAGCGCTTTCCCCGGTTCCCGACTATTCAGGTATGTTTTTCTACGGATTCCCTCTGGGAGAGAAGATTCGTGTCCGTCGCGATCGGGGTCACCGCAGAACAGGCAGAAGGCGATCGGCTCGCCCGGCGCAACGTCCTCGTGCTTGCCGCCGCCCAGGCGCTGGCCGGGGCGAACAACGGCGTGATCGTGGCGACGGGCGGTCTGTTGGGGGCGATGCTCGCACCCGACAAGAGCCTCGCGACGCTTCCGATCAGCGTCATGGTGCTGGGGATGTGGGCCGGCACGCTGCCGGTCGGGGCCCTCGCGCGCCGGTACGGGCGGCGCTCCGCCTATCTGGTCGGGACCGGGTTCGGGTGCCTGGCCGGCCTGATCGGCTATGTGGCCATCATGCGCGGCTCTTTCCTGCTCTACCTGACGGCGACCTTCTGCGGGGGCCTCTACGCCGCCGCCCATGTGTCCTATCGCTTCGCCGCGGCCGATACGGCGAGCCCGGCGTTCCGGCCGAAGGCCGTCTCCTGGGTGCTGGCGGGCGGGCTGTTCGCGGCCTTTCTCGGGCCTGAGCTCATCATCGTGACCAAGGACCTGGTGCCGCCTTATCTCTTTGCGGCGAGCTATCTCGCGCAGGCGGTGATCGCCGTTGTCGCCGCTCTGCTCCTTCTCCTGCTGCATGCTCCGAAGCCCGCAACCAACGCCGGACTGCGCGGCGGACGACCGCTGGCGGAGCTTGCGCGCCAGCCTCGCCTGATTGTCGCAGTCATCTGCGGGGTCGCGAGCTACGCCCTGATGAACCTCGTCATGACCTCGGCGCCGCTCGCCATGGTCGATTGCGGTCATTCCGTTACGGCAGCAGCTCTCGGCCAGCAGTGGCACGTCCTTGCCATGTATGCGCCGAGCTTTTTCACCGGTTCGCTGGTCGCCCGTTTCGGCGTCGAACGCGTCATCCTGACGGGGCTCGTGCTGATCGGGGCGAGCGCGGCGGTCGGATTTGCCGGCATCACGGTCGGCCATTTCTGGCTCGCCCTGGTGCTTCTGGGGCTCGGCTGGAATTTCGGCTTCGTCGGCGCGACCACGATGGTGACCGAATGTCACCGCCCCGAGGAGCGCAACAAGGTCCAGGCATTCAACGATTTTCTCGTGTTCGGCTCGATGGCCGTCGGGTCGTTTCTCTCCGGCACGCTGCTCGCGAACTACGGCTGGGGCGCTGTGAACGTGGTGGTATTCCCGATCGTGCTGGTGGCGGTCGGTATGCTCGGCTGGCACGCGCTGCGCCCGCGCCCGCAGGGGGTCTGAGCGGGACGCCGGCTGCGCTCGGGGGGCGCAACGGTATGAAAAACCGAAGAATTGCCTCGTTGCGTCACTGGCGCCTTTTTGGCAATGTCCGCGCCGACTCGGGAGTGGCCCTTTTCTGGCCCGCTCCCCGCTTCTCGTCGGCCGGGCAGCGCATGAGTCCCGGTCAAACTCCAGATAATCGGGGCCTCTTCCAATGACAGCATTGTGGGTGATCATCGCCTGCGGCGCGCTTTCCATCGTTTACGCACTCTGGGCGACCCAATCGGTCATGTCGGCCGATGCCGGCAGCCCGAAGATGCAGGAGATCTCGGCCGCGGTGCGCGAAGGCGCGCAGGCCTATCTCAAGCGCCAGTACACCACGATCGGCGTCGTCGGCATCGTGATCTTCGTGCTGATCGGCCTCTATCTCGGCTGGCTCGTCGCTGCCGGCTTCGCGGTCGGTGCGATCCTCTCGGGCGCGGCCGGCTTCATCGGCATGAACGTCTCCGTGCGCGCCAACGTGCGCACTGCGCAGGCGGCGATCGGATCCCTCGGCGGCGGCCTCGAGCTCGCGTTCAAATCGGGCGCCATCACCGGCATGCTCGTCGCCGGTCTCGCGCTGCTCGGCGTCAGCGTCTATTTCACGATCCTCACCGCGGGGCTCGGCACGGCGGTGAACGACCGCACCGTCATCGATGCGCTCGTCGCGCTCGGTTTCGGCGCGTCGCTGATCTCGATCTTCGCCCGTCTCGGCGGCGGCATCTTCACGAAGGGTGCGGACGTCGGCGGCGATCTCGTCGGCAAGGTGGAGGCTGGAATTCCCGAAGACGATCCGCGCAACCCGGCGACCATCGCCGACAACGTCGGCGACAATGTCGGAGACTGCGCCGGCATGGCGGCCGACCTGTTCGAGACCTACGCGGTGACGACGGTCGCCACCATGGTGCTCGCGGCGATCTTCTTCAACAACACGCCGCTGCTCTCGACGATGATGACCTTCCCGCTCGCGATCGGCGCCGCCTGCATCGTCACCTCGATCATCGGCACCTTCTTCGTGAAGCTCGGCGCCAACCAGTCGATCATGGGCGCGCTCTACAAGGGCTTCGTCGGCACGGCGGTGCTGTCGCTGCTCGCCATCGGCGGCATCTGCATCATCACCTCGATCATCGGCACCTTCTTCGTGAAGCTCGGTGCGAGCCAGTCGATCATGGGTGCGCTCTATAA
>CAYVBN010000126.1:0-3216 GCA_964449645.1 uncultured Hyphomicrobiales bacterium | reverse complement strand
GGTCTCGCGCCGCTGATCCGCGCCGAGATCTGGCAATGCCTGGTGACGCTCAGGCACGCGGGCCAGTCCATTCTGCTGATCGACAAGAACGTCGCCGCCCTGACCGAGATCGCCGACCGGCATTACCTGATCGAGCGCGGGCAGGTCGTGTGGTCGGGAACCTCGCCGGAGCTTGCCGCGGCGCCCGACATCCAGCATCGCTATCTGGGCGTGTGATCCGCGCCCGGAGCACGTCGAGCGGCCGGGCGCACGCACGATTGCGACCCCGGAGCCGCCATGTCACTCTGGTGGGCTCGTGGCCGAAAGGGGTGCGGGATGCCAGCGCGCAAGACGGGCTCGCACCGGCGCGAGCCGGCGAAAGGAAGGCTGGAGGCTTCCGCGAAGCCCGGCGCGTCCGCCAGGCTGCCGGCCGCCGAAGACGCCGCCTTTGCGGCCGAGATCGGACAACTGGTGCGGCTCGGCCGGGCCAAGCGCGGCATCACGCGGCGGCAGCTGGCGGAGGATTCCGGCATCTCCCAACGCTATCTGGCGCAGATCGAAGGGGGCGACGGCAATCCGTCGGTGATCGTCCTTAAGGCGCTTGCGCGCGCGATGGACGTGCCGATCATCGAGCTTCTGCCGCGCACCAGCGCCCGGTCGGCCGCGCTCACCCGCTTGCTCGACGTGCTCGGCCGGCTTCCTGCGGCCGAGCTCGCGTCCGTCCTGCAGCTCGTGGAAGGCCGGCTCGCTGCGGTGACCGACGACCGCGCGCGGCGCATCGCACTCGTCGGCTTGCGCGGCGCCGGAAAGTCGACGCTCGGGCAAATGCTGGCAGCCCACCTCGGCTGCCCGTTCGTGGAGCTCAACCGGGTGGTCGAGCAGGACTACGGGGCGCGCGTGTCGCTGCTCATCGAGATGTCGGGAATGAACACATTCCGGCGCTACGAGCGCGCCTGCCTCGAACGCGTGCTCGCCGAGCACGAGTCGGTCGTGATCGCGGCTGCCGGCGGCATCGTCTCGAGTTCCGAGACCTACGAACTGCTGTTGCGCCGCACGCACGCGATCTGGCTCAAGGCGCGCCCGGAGGATCACATGAACCGGGTCATGGCCCAGGGCGATTTTCGCCCCATGGCGCAGAACCGCGCCGCCATGGACGATCTCGTCGCCATCCTGGAGGCGCGGCGTGACGATTACGCGCGTGCGGAAGCCGAGCTCGACACCTCCAACGACACGCCCGAAGAGAGCTTTGCCAAGCTGGTGCGGCTCGTCGCGCCACTGCTGGAGGCGCGGCATCGGCTGACCGGCGGGGTCGCGGTCGGCGGAGCATGATCCCGAAAAGTGGAGGCCGGTTTTCGGACGAGATCATGCTCGAACCAAAAGGCATGATCCCGAAAAGTGGCAGCCGGTTTTCGGACGAGATCATGCGCGACTCTCAACAGGCAGCGCGGGACGACGCCAAGAAAAGTCCTCCCGACTTCGAGACCTGATCTGCCGATGCCGGCTCTCGCCGACGAAGGCTTCCTCGACATCGGGTCGTCGCGGCTCGAGTACCGCATGATCGGGCCGCGCCCCGAGGCGGCGCCGACCATCGTGATGCTGCACGAGGGGCTCGGCTCGGTCGCGCTCTGGGGAGATTTCCCCGATCGTCTCGCGGCCGCGACCGGCCTCGGCGTCTTCGTCTATTCGCGCGCCGGTTATGGGCGATCGAGCCCGGTGCCGCTGCCGCGCCCGCTCACCTACATGCACGATGAGGCCTTCGCGGTCGTGCCGAAGCTGCTCGACGCGATCGGCTTTCGGCGGGGACTGCTGCTGGGCCATAGCGACGGCGGGTCCATCGCCACGCTTTACGTCGGCAGCGTGCAGGACCACCGCGTCTGGGGGCTGGTTCTGATCGCCCCGCATTTCTTCGTCGAAGACATCAGCGTCCGGTCGATCACGGAGGCGCGGCGGGCCTACGACCAAGGCGATTTGCGTGAGAAGCTCGCCCGCTGGCACGCGAACGTGGACGTCGCCTTCCGCGGCTGGAATGACGCCTGGCTCGACCCGGCTTTCCGCAAGTGGGACATCACCGAGGCGCTCGCCTACATCCGCGTGCCGATCCTGATCGTGCAAGGGGAGGACGACCAGTACGGCACGCGCCGGCAGATCGAGATGGCGGCCGAGGAATGCACCTGCCCGGTCGAAGCGGTGCTCATCCCGGGGGTCCGCCATGCGCCCGACCGCGAGGCGCGCGCCACCACGCTGGCCTGCATCACCGACTTCACGGCGCGCCTGATCGGCGACCGGACCGGAGGCGGCTGAGCTGAACGATAATACACAGGCACTCAACCATTAGAAATTATACAGCATAGATATTTCTGGCGACAGGAATATACGATCAGCTCGCCGTTGGTGCGATCGGCAACCTGCGATATAATGCACGCTCACTTCGCCGAAGACGAAGAGGCGCGTCATGGCCGATCCCCCAGCGAAGAGCGCCGGCGGCGGGTCGCGGATCGACTTCAACACGCATCCGTCGCGCTACCGGCACTGGAAACTGTCGGTCGACGGCGCGGTCGCGACCCTGCTGATGGACGTCGACGAAAAGGGCGGCCTGTTCGATGGTTACGAGCTCAAGCTCAATTCGTACGACCTTGGCGTCGACATCGAGCTCGCCGACGCGTTCGAGCGCCTGCGGTTCGAGCACCCGCAGGTGCGGGTGGTCGTGCTCCGCTCGGCCAAGCCGCGCGTCTTCTGCGCCGGCGCCAATATCCGCATGCTGGCCGGCGCCTCGCACGCCCACAAGGTCAACTTCTGCAAGTTCACCAATGAGACCCGCAACGCCATCGAGGACGCGAGCGCCCATTCCGGCCTCGCCACCCTCTGCGTCGTCACAGGCTCGGCAGCGGGCGGCGGCTACGAGCTGGCGCTCGCCGCCGATCACATCATCCTGCTCGACGATGGATCCTCCACCGTGTCGCTGCCGGAACTGCCGTTGCTGGCGGTGCTTCCCGGCACCGGCGGGCTGACGCGGCTCACCGATAAGCGCAAGGTCCGGCGCGACCGCGCCGACGTCTTCTGCACCACCGAGGAAGGCGTGAAAGGCCGGCGCGCGGTCGACTGGCGGCTCGTCGACGAGGTTGTGCCGAAAAGCAAGCTGGAGGAGACGGTGGCGGCGCGCGTGAGCGCGCTCGCGGCCCGATCGCAGCGGCCGGGCGATACGGACGGCATCGTGCTCGCGCCGCTCGAGCGCGTCAC
>CAYVBN010000125.1:0-6045 GCA_964449645.1 uncultured Hyphomicrobiales bacterium | reverse complement strand
CGCCTGGACCAGCTCCGGTCCGTACATCTTCTCGAGCAGCGCGGCGCGGGCCTGGCCGTCGCCGTGCTCGCCCGAGAACGAACCGCCGTGGCGCACCACGAGATCGGCCGCCTGCTCGAGGAAGCTGTGCCAGTTGGCGAGTCCGGCCTCGGTGCGCAGATCAAAATCGATGCTGCAGTGGACGAGACCGTCGCCGAAATGGCCGTAGACGGACGCGTCATAGCCGTGCTGACGGAAGAGCGCCTTGAGCTCCCGCAGGTAGGTGCCGAGAGCTTCGCGCGGGACGGCGCTGTCTTCCCATCCGGCCCAGGTATCGGGCCTGTGGGCGGTGACCGCGAGCGCCGCCTCGCGGACGTCCCAGATCTTCGCCTCCTGCCGGGGTTCGCTCAACACCTCGGCATCGGAACCTTTCCCTTTGTAGGCGCTCGTGAGGCGCTTCGCCTTCTCGACCGCCTCCTCGCGCGTCTGCGCACCGAATTCGGCAACCAGCCAGCCGTTGCCTTCGGGCAGCATCTTCAGTTCATCGGTGTGGAAGTGCTTCTCCTTGATGAGCTGGACCAGTTCGTCGTCGATGCCTTCAAGCCCGATCGGCCCGTAGGTGAGGACGTCCGGGACCGCATCGGCCGCCATGAAGACGTCGTCGAAACCCAGAATGGCGAGAACACGCTCGGGTGGACTTTCGACCAGCTCGAGTGTCGCGCCGAGGATCGTGACGCACGTCGATTCCGTGCCAACGAGGGCGCGTGCGACGTTGAAACCCTTTTCGGGCAGCAGCTCGTCGAGATTTTCGTAGCCGGAGACGCGTCTCGGAATTTTCGGAAAGCGGGCGCGGATCATGTCGCCGTAGCGGCGGCGGAAGTCGTCGAGGCTCCGGTAGATTTCGCCGCGCCGCCCCGGCTGCGAGATCAGGGCCCGCAACTGGTCTTCGCTCGTCGGTCCGACCTCCATATGCAGGCCGTCATATGTCAGGACATCGAGCGCGCGGACATTGTCCGACGTGCGCCCGGCCATCACCGAATGGACCCCGCATGAATTGTTGCCGAGCATGCCGCCGAGCGTGTTGTGATCGTGCGTCGCCGGATCGGGGCCGAAGGTGAGGTGATGTTTCTCCGCGGCGTTTCGCAGTTCGTCGAGCACGCAACCGGGCTGCACGCGCGCGAGCCGCCGCTCGGGATCGATGTCGAGCACATTGTGCAGATATTTCGAGAAATCGATGAGGACTGCGACGTTGCATCCCTGGCCGGCAAGCGCCGTCCCGCCGCCGCGGTTGACGATCGGGACGCCATGCCGGCAGCAGATGCTCACCGTGGCAACGACGTCCTCGACCGAGCGCGGCACGATGACGCCGATCGGCACCTGCCGATAGTTCGACGCGTCGGTCGCATAAAGAGCGCGGCTGCCGTCGTCGAACCGGACCTCGCCGTCCACCGCGCGTTCGAGCATGCGGGCCAGTTCGCGAAAGTCCTGATCGCCCGCCAGCTCGTAGTCGCTGCTGATGCGGCCATCCGGCGTCCGGTCCACATGTCGGGGCGGCTGGCCATTCGAACCGTGTCTGATTTCGACCACATGACTCATGGCGGCGGGTCACTCCCGCGGCCTCGCGACCGCGCTACGCTGATGCGAGACCAAACCGTCGATCCGGCCGGCTCGGTGCCGGCCCTTCACGTGGTCTCGATCGGGCGTCGCCCCCGGGGTGCTAGACCATCTCGCGCACGGTATCCGATGCGATCGTCAGGGCGATCTTGCCGGCGGCCGGCGTGCCGCGGGCGAGAGATTCAGCGAGATGGGCGGCCTGCTTGACCGTGACCTTCGGCGGCATCGGCGGTTCGTGCGGATCCACGACGGCTTCGACGAGTGCGGGCCCCGGGGTCGTCAGCGCCCGCCGCAGCACCTCGCCGCACTGGGCCGGATCGTCGACGCTGTAGGCTTGCAGGCCGAAGCCGCGCGCGACGGTGACGAAGTCGATCGGCTGCAGCTCGCAGACATATTCGGGGTTGCCCAGGAACACCATCTGCTCCCATTTGATCTGGCCGAGCGCGTTGTTCTTGATGACGACGATTTTCACGTCGAGGCCGTATTTCATGCAGGTTGCGAGTTCGCCCATCAGCATGGTGAGGCCGCCGTCGCCGACAAAGGCAACGACCTGCCGGCCGGGATAGGCGACGGCCGCGGCAATCGCATAAGGCAGGCCGCATGCCATGGTGGCCAAGTTGCCGGAGCAGGAGAACATCATCCCGCCCCGGATGGTGAGGTGCCGGGCGATCCAGGTGGTGATCGTCCCGGAATCGGTCGCCACGATCGCGTCGTCGGTCAGAAGCTTGTCCAGCTCGTAGGCCACGACCTCGGGCTTCATCGGCTTGTCTGTGCGCGTGCCGCGCTCGACCATCAGCTCGTTCCAGGCTTTCATGTTTTTCTGAGCCTGCTGGAGGAACGAGCGGTCGCTGCGGAAATCGAGGCGCGGGAGCATCGCCTTGAGGACGCGGGCGGTATCGCCGACGAGCCCGACCTCGACCGGATAGCGCAGGCCGATGCGCTTGGGGTCGAGATCGATCTGCACTCCGGTCGCCTGGCCGGGCTTCGGATAGAACTCGATATAGGGGAACGAGCTGCCGGCGATCAGCAGCGTGTCGCAGGCCTCGAGCACCTCCTGCGCCGGCTTGGTGCCGAGGAGGCCGATGCCGCCAACCGAATAAGGACTGTCGTCCGGCAGTGCGGCCTTGCCGAGCAGCGGCTTGATGACCGGCGCACCGAGGCGCTCGGCGATGGCGGTCAACTCGTCGCGTGCCCCGAGAGCGCCGCGGCCGGCGAGAATAGCGGTCTTCTTTCCTGCATTGAGGGCCGACACGGCGCGCGCGATCTGGTCCTCGCTCGGCATTTCGCCCGAGACGGCCATGAGATCCGAGACATGGTGCGGGATGTTGCGTTCAGATCGGGTATCGGCGTCCACCGGCTCCGACTGCATGTCGACCGGCATCGTGACGTGCGCCACGCCGCGATAGGAAAGCGCAGTTCGGCAGGCGAGCTCAACGACGTTCTCCACGTGCTGCGCGCCCATGATGCGGGTGTTGTAGACCGCGACGTCCATGAACAGCTTGTCGAGTTCGACGTCCTGCTGGGTGAACGTGTGCAGCAGGTCGTGGAACTGCAGCCCGGTGATCGCCAGCACCGGCTGCCCGTCGAGCTTGGCGTCGTAGAGCCCGTTGAGAAGATGGATGCCGCCCGGGCCCGACGTGGCGACGCACACCCCCAGCCGTCCGGTCCATTTGGCATATGCGCAGGCGTTGAACGCGGCCGCCTCCTCGTGACGTACCTGGATGAAGCGGATGACGTCCTTCTTCAGGCGGAAGGCTTCGATGATGCCGTTCACGCCGTCACCGGGGATCCCGAACACCGTATCGACGCCCCAGCGGATCAGCGTGTTGACCAGAACGTCGGCGGCGGTCGGCTTGGCCATGGACATATCCTTTCCTTGCGGCGGTTCGAGCCCCGACCCGTTGCGATGCCGTTCGATTAACGAGCCGGGCGCGCCATCCGTTCCCCGGGGCCGACAACGTGTCGTCCGCGTGTGGCACGCTGCACATCGCGCCGCAGATCGGGTGTTCACGACCGGTCAGAATGTTGTTGCCGGGAAATCGCGGCGCCCCGTAAGAGACAGCCAGAACGCAATACCGAGAACCATCCCGGACCATCGGAACGGCGGGGGGCACCTGTCTCTATTGCGTCTTCATTGCGTCTTGGCCTGCAACTGCCCGCGCAGCGAAGCAACGTCGCCGGCGGACACGGCCGGCGCCTTGTTCCCCCAGGCGTTGCGCACATAGGTGACGACGGCGGCGACCTGGTCGTCGTTCAGCTTCCAGTCGTAGGCCGGCATCGAGAACGGCGTCGGTCGCGCATCCGTTGGAGCGGTGCGGGCGCCCTCGAGCACCACGCGGATGATGGTGGTCGGATCATCCGACTGGACGTTCGAATTGCGCACGAGCGGCGGGAACATCCCGGCGACGCCACTGCCGTCGGCCTGGTGGCAGCCGGAACAGGAATCCGTGAAGATCGCCTTGCCGGCGTCGACCACTTTCTGGTCCGGAGCACGGGTATCGGCCGGCTGCTGGGCGGTCATGTCCTTCACGTAGACAGCAATGGCGCGCAGGTCGGCGTCGGTCATCTTGGAGGTCGAGTTCTCGATCACCTCGGCCATCGGCCCGGTCGCCCCGCTGCGAGCGTTACGGCCCGTCTTCAGGTATTCGACGGTCTCGTCCACGCTCCAGGTTCCGAGGCCGTCGCGCTGGCCGTTGGCGAGCTTGGGGGCGAACCAGTTCTGCAATTCTCCACCTTGAAGCATCTGGTTGGCATCGTCGGCGCCGAGGAAATTCTTCGGCGTATGGCATGCGCCGCAGTGACCCGCGCCTTCGACCAGATAGGCGCCGCGGTTCCACTCGGCGCTCTTCTGGGGATTGGGCTTGAACTCGCCGGGCGTGAAGAACATCCAGTCCCAACCGCGCATGAAGACCCGGTAATTGAGCGGCCAAGTCAATTCGCTCGGCGGCCGCGGAGCATGCACGGGCTCGAGCGTTCTCAGATACGCCCAGATCGCGGCCACGTCGTCGCGCGTGAGCTTGGTGTAGTAGGGGTAAGGAAAGGCCGGATAGAGCCGCGTCCCGTCCGGCCCCTCGCCGTTGTGCATCGCCCCGTAGAAATCGTCTTCCGACCAGGCGCCAAGCCCGGTGGCGTTGTCCGGCGTGAGGTTGGGCGAATAGATCGTGCCGAATGGCGTGTCGATCGGCCGGCCGCCGGCAAACGCTGCGCCACCGGCGCGCGTGTGGCAGCCGATGCAGTCCGCAGCGTCGACCAGATATTTGCCGTGCTGGACCTTCGCATAGGACGTTTCCTCGGCATGGCCGAAAGCGACGGCGCCGAGCGCTGCTGCGAGGCCGCCGCAGGCCATCGACCGAAGAAGCGTCCGCACGTCCTGTCTCACGCCTGCACCAGCGGTCCGGGATGCTTGAGGTATTGCGATTTGATCGCGTCGGCCGCCCAATAGGTCAGGGCGCCCACCGTGACGGTCGGGTTATAGCCGGGGTTCTGCGGATAGGCGGACGCCCCCATGACGAACAGGTTCGAGACGTCCCAACTCTGCAGATAGCGATTGACCACGCTCGTGTGCGGGTCCGCGCCCATGATCGCCCCGCCGGTATTGTGGGTCGTCTGATACGGCACGATCGAGTAGTGGCCCTGGCGCTTCTTGACGTTGATCTCGCGCGGCTTCATCGCCTTGGCGATGTCGGCAGCGCGGTCGGTGAGATAATCCGACATGCGGTGCTCGTTGTCGGTGAAGTCGAAGGTCATGCGCATCAACGGCCGGCCAAGCGAATCCCGATAGGTCGGGTCGAGGTCGAGATAGTTGCCGCGATGGCTCATGACGGCGCCGTGCGTGGAGACCGACGCGCTCTTCAGATAACTCTCCCTCACGGCCCGCTTCCACTTCGAGCCCCACTTGGGCGTATCCTTCGGAACCGGGTGGGTCTCGATCGGGCGCGCGTTCGTGGTCCATAGCGCGATGTAGCCGCCGCCGATGAATCCGAGATTGGTGTGGTCGAAATTGTCGCCGTTGAACTCGTCGATCCCCATGCCGAGCGCGCCGGCCCCGATGAAATTGTTGGTCAGTTTGTCGTCGAAGAACACGTCGACGTCCGACACGATCTGATAGGCGTAGTTCTTCCCCACGACGCCGGAGTTGGTCGCAGGGTCATACGGCTGGCCGATTCCCGACACCAGCAGCAGATGGACGTTGTGCAGGATGAAAGCACACAGGATGACGAGATCGGCCGGCTGCTCGTACTCGTTGCCTTGTGCATCCACGTAGGTGACGCCGGTCGCGCGCTTGCGGTCGGAATCGAGGTTCACCCTGAGGACCTCGCACTCGGTGCGCAGCTCGAAATTGTCCTTGCGCATGAGCACCGGCAGGATGGTCGTCTGCGGACTCGATTTCGAGTAGTTGCCGCACGCGTATTTCTCGCAGAACCCGCAATAGGTGCAGGGACCGAGCTGGAC
>CAYVBN010000124.1:0-3658 GCA_964449645.1 uncultured Hyphomicrobiales bacterium | reverse complement strand
CGACGCAGGATGGCGACACCGGCAACGCACGATGCCAACGTCTCCGCAGTCTTTTTGCAACAGTGCCGCTGTCTTCACCTTGCCCCGTTGGGGAGAGGTCGATTTCGAGCGCCGCAAGAAATCGGGTGAGGGGAAACCAAGACGAAATGAAGCGTGTGGGGACGGCCTCACGCACCGGTGGGGCAAAAGCCCTCACCCGGCTCGCAGCCGAACTCGGGTCTACCCAAGTTCGGCCGTTCAAATATTTTATTGCCGAAGTCGGAAACATCCGACTTCGGCTGCCCGCCGACTTCTCCCACCGGGAGAGGTGAATCGAGTGCGTGGCAACGTCCCGACTCAGCTTGAACCAAAGACCCCCGCCCACGCGTCAAAGGCCTTCACCCTGCGTGTTCACCCGTGCATCCTGACTAAGGACACTTACCCCTGCGCCGGCTGGATCGGCACATGTTCCGCGGCCACGCCGCTTGCGTGCGCCTCCTTTGACGGCTCCTGCTTGCGCGCGAGCGGCGGGAAATCGTCCGGCGTGATCGTCTCCTTCTCCAGCAGGAGTTTCGCCCCCTGGTCGAGCAGCGCGCGGCGCTCCTTGAGGATCGACTTGGCGCGCTCGTAGGCTTCGTCGATCAGGCGCTTCACCGCGACGTCGATCTCGCGCGCAGTCTCCTCCGAATAGTCCTTCTCGCGCATGCCGATCATGCGGTCGCCCAGATAGGTCGAGGTCTGGCGCTCGAGCACCGCCTGGCCGAGCGCCGCGCTCATGCCGAAGCGCGTCACGATCTGCCGGGCGATGTCGGTGACGCGGGCGAGGTCGTCGGCCGCGCCGGTCGAGATTTCGCCGAACACCAGCTCCTCCGCCGCACGTCCGGCCAGCAGGACAGTCATACGGTCCTTCAGCTCTTGCGTCGTGATGAGGAAGCGGTCGTCGGTCGGGCGCTGCATGGTGTAACCGAGCGCGCCGATCGAGCGCGGAATGATCGAGACCTTGTGCACCGGGTCGGTGCTCGGCAGGCTCGCCGCCACCAGCGCGTGGCCCATCTCGTGATAGGCGACGACGGCACGTTCGTGCGCGTGCAGCAGCCGTCCCTTGCGCTCGGCGCCAGCGACGATGCGCTCGACCGCCGCCGTGAAGTCGGCCAGCGTCACGACGTTCGCGCCGCGGCGCGTCGCCACGATCGCCGCCTCGTTCACCAGATTGGCGAGATCGGCGCCGGTGAAGCCGGGCGTGATGGCGGCCACGTCGTCGAGATTGACGTTCTTGTCGAGCTTGATGTGCTTGACGTGGACCGCGAGGATCGCGGCGCGTCCCTTGCGGTCGGGCCGGTCGATGACGACCTGGCGGTCGAAACGCCCGGCGCGCATCAGCGCCGGGTCGAGAATTTCCGGCCGATTGGTGGCCGCGAGAATGACGATGCCTTCGCGCGGGTCGAAGCCGTCGAGCTCGGTCAGGAGCTGATTGAGCGTCTGCTCCTTCTCATCGTGGCCGCCGAAACCTCCGGCGCCCCGCGCCTTGCCGAGCGCATCAAGCTCATCGATGAAGATGATGCACGGTGCCGCCTTGCGCGCCTGCTCGAACAGGTCGCGCACCCGCGCCGCCCCGACGCCGACGAACATTTCGACGAACTCGGAGCCGGAGATCGAGAAGAACGGCACCCCCGCCTCCCCGGCCACGGCCCTGGCCATCAGGGTCTTGCCGGTCCCGGGCGGGCCGACCAGGAGGATGCCTTTCGGAATGCGGGCGCCGAGCCGGCCGTATTTCTCCTTGTCGCGCAGGAACGACACGATCTCCTGCAGCTCGGATTTCGCCTCGTCGAGCCCGGCGACATCATCGAACGTCACGCCGGTGTTGCGCTCGACGTACACTTTCGCCTTCGACTTGCCGACATTGATCAGCCCGCCGAGGCCCTGCTTCTCCGCGAAGCGGCGGAACACGAATATCCAGATCCCGAAAAAAATCAGGACGGGGACAACCCACGAAAGCAGATTGGAGAGGAACGTGTTCTGGACGGTGCCGGTGAACGTGACGCCGGTCTTTTCGATCTGCTGGGCGAGCGTCGGATCGACCCGGTTGGTGACGAAATAGTCCCGTCCGTTGATCGGCTCCTTCAGCTTTCCGCTGATCTGCTCCTGGTTGATCCGGAGCTCGGTGACTTTTCCGTCGTTCAGGAGCTTGAGGAACTCGCTGTAGGGGATTGGCTCGACGTTGCGGTAGGCCGACCAGAAGCTCTCGAACAGGATCAGCAGCAGAAACGCCCCGACGAAAAACCAGATGTTCCACTGGTGCTGCTTGTTCATGGCTGGCTCCCGACAGGAACGCGATCCGCAAGCCTCGATACCGGTTCTATGTAGGATCGTGCTCCAACTTTATGAACCGGCGCATGATCTTTCGGCAAACCGCTCGCGCTTCGTCCGACATGCGCCAGCCCCCAGCCTAACGGTCAAGTTCAGCCGTCCGAAGTGGTTCCCGAGCCCGAGGATGGCGATCCTTCAAGGCCACGGCGCGGCGCAAAGCGTTAGGAATCGAGCTATTTTGCCGCGGCCTGGGGTGAGGCCCCACACCCTAGTGGCAGGGCTTGGTCTCTTTCATGTCGAGCTCGGTCATCTCGCCGGAGACGACGAAGTCACCGTAGTCGAGCGACAGCGCGCGCGAGATGCCGTTCTCGTAGAGCTCGAAGCTGATCGCATAGACCGGCGTCTGCTCGCCGCCGGTCGATTTCTGATCGAAATAGCTGATCGTCACCGGCCAGCGCTTGAGCTGATCGAGCTCCGCTTTTCCGGCGGCGGCATCGGTCGGCTTCTTCTCTCCGGGCGCGATCTCGTGCCCGATGACGGTCAGCGTATTGTAGACCTTCTCTCCCGTCTCCGAGCCGTCGTAGACGGGAAAATTCAGAATCGTCTTGCCGGCGTTTGCCTCTTCGATGATGCGGCGCATGTGCTCGGTCGGGAAGACCATGTCGACCGGAAGGTCGAAGGTCTTCCGCGCCGGCTTCGCCAGCTTGACGACGACCTTGTCGCCCTGCCGCTCCGCCATGCCGTCGACGCTGTCGACCTGCTGCTCGTTGAGGAAATTCTGCGAGTTGAAGCGAAACTGCTTGGCCGCGCCGTCCTCCCAGGTGACCGCGCGCAGATCGCTCAAGGCTGTCTTGCCCTCGCCGGAATCGAGCGCGGATACTTGGCGGAACTGCAGGGCGTAGCCATCGCAGGCGTTGCCGGAGAAGTCGTAGAGAATGCGTCCGCGCACGGACTCGATCGGCCGCCGGCCGCGCGATTCCGCAAGCTTCAGATCGTAGATCGCACGATGGGAGGCGAACGGGACCGTGGCCGCCTCGGCCACGGGCGTGCCGGTCACGAGGATGGCGGCAATTCCCGCCGCGGCGACCAGGCCAGACAGCCTGGATCCGTCGAGCTTACGCATGGCAACTTGCCTCCTCGTGCGAGAAAATGCCCGAGCGCCCACAATCGGGCGCCGGCCGGGTGCGAACATAGGAGCCGGGTCCTGCTCCCGCAACCGCATCGGCATCAGTGCTTGCATGCCGTCGTCCGATTGTGAACAGTGCCGGCCGGCCCATCGTCTTCACGACGTCCGGAGGGCAGGTACGGGCCGACGTGGAAGGTAGCGGGAGGACATCATGGCCGGAACGATTGAAAAGAAGCTCGGCGAACT
>CAYVBN010000123.1:0-8055 GCA_964449645.1 uncultured Hyphomicrobiales bacterium | reverse complement strand
TGGATCGTCGATCCGATCGACGGCACGCGCGCGTTCCTGGCCGGCCGCCCCGACTGGTCGATCTCAGTGGCGCTGATCGCGGGCGAGCGCCCGGTTCTCGCGGCGCTGTTCGTGCCGGCAGCGGACGAGATGTTTCTCGCCCGGGCGGGCGGCGGCGCCCTCTGCAACGGCGCGCCGATCAGGGCGCGCGGCGGGGACGATCTTGCCGGCGCGCTCGTCGCCGGCCCCGCGGGGTATCTCGCGCGGCTTTCCGCGCTGGCGCCGCGAATTACCGCCGCCCCGAAGGTGTTCTCGCTGGCGCTGCGCTTCGCCCGCGTGGCGCAAGGTCAGCTCGACGCCGCTTTCGCGGCAAGCCACGGGCACGACTGGGACCTTGCGGCGGCTGACCTTTTGGTGCACGAAGCCGGCGGGGCGTTGACCACGCTCGCGGGCGGGCCCGTCGCCTATAATCGGCCCGAACCGATCCATGGAGCTCTCGTTGCGGCGGAACGAACCCGTCACGCCAAGCTGATCGAGCTCCTGCGTCCGCATCAGGCCGACTTCAGGTGAACGAACCGCGCACGGGCATGATCGCGATAAGTGATTATCGGTTTTCGGACGAGAACATGCTCAACCAAGACGTTGGAGACCGGAGGACGCCGATGTCGGGCAACAAAGCGCCGCAGAAGCAGTTGCTGCATCTCGTGTTCGGCGGCGAGCTCGCACGAATCGACGACATCGAATTCCGCGATCTCGACCGCCTCGACATCGTCGGCATCTACCCGAATTACGCGAGCGCCTACGCCGCCTGGAAAGCCAAGGCGCAACAAACTGTGGACAACGCACATATGCGCTACTTCATTGTCCACCTGCATCGTTTGCTCGATCCCGATGCGGCCAATCGCAAGTCCGGCCGTTGAGCCGGCTGTCCGAACACCAATGCCGTCGCTGAAGCGTATCGCGCGGTCGCCTGCCGTGCAGCGGGCCGTCGGACGGCTTGCGTCGTACTATCTGCGGCTGGTGTGGAAGACCTGCCGGCTGACGATCGAGCCCGCCGACATCTACGAGCAGGTGCGTCCCGATCTTCCGGTGATCATCGCCATGTGGCACGGCCAGCATTTCATGGTCCCGTTCCTGCGGCGCGAGGAGCATCGGGTGAAGGTCCTGATCTCGCGCCATCGCGACGGCGAGATCAACGCCATCGCCGCCGAGCATCTCGGGATCGGCACGATCCGCGGCTCCGGCGATCACGGGCGCCGCTTCGACCGCAAGGGCGGCGTGGGCGCGTTCAAGGCCATGCTCGCCGCGCTCGCCGAGGGCTACACGATGGCGCTCACCGCCGACGTGCCGAAGGTCTCGCGCGTGGCCGGCGACGGCATCGTCAAGCTCGCACAGATTTCCAGGCGCGCGATCTATCCGGTGGCGGTCACGACGAGCCGCCGCATCGAGCTCGACAATTGGGACCGCTCGGCGGTGAACCTTCCGTTCGGACGCATGGCGATCGTCGCCGGCACGCCGATCCACGTGCCGCCGGATGCTGATGCCGTCACCATCGAGGCATGCCGGCAGGCGGTCCAGCGCGAGCTCGACCGCGTCACCGCGCGCGCTTACGAGATCGTCGATCACCCGCGAGGGCGCGCTCGTGCCTGAACGGCTGCCGCTCACGCTCGGCGCCTACCGCCTGCTCGCCCGCGCGGCAACCCCATTCGCGGCCTCGCTGCTCTCCTACCGTCTCGGCCGCGGCAAGGAAGACCCCGCGCGCATCGCCGAGCGCCGCGGCACCGCCGGTGCACGCCGGCCGGCCGGACCGCTCGTCTGGGTGCACGGCGCGAGCGTCGGCGAACTCCTCGCCGTCGTGCCGCTGATCGAGCGCATCCGCGCGCAGAACTTCTCCGTCCTCGTCACCTCCGGCACCGTCACCTCCGCGGGCCTCGCCG
Organism: uncultured Hyphomicrobiales bacterium; assembly: GCA_964449645.1. GTDB lineage: Bacteria > Pseudomonadota > Alphaproteobacteria > Rhizobiales > Xanthobacteraceae > CAYVBN01. The sequence continues at coordinate 6,139 of CAYVBN010000123.1, read as the reverse complement.
CCCAGCGGCTGCCGCGCGGCGTGGTGCACCAGTTCGTGCCGCTCGACATCCCCTCCTACGTCACCCGCTTTCTCGATCACTGGCGGCCGGACCTGGCGTTGTTCGTCGAATCGGACCTGTGGCCGAACCTCATCGTCTCGACCTCGCGCCGGCGCATTCCCCTCATCCTGGTCAACGGCCGGCTGTCGCAACGCTCGTTCGAGCGCTGGCGGCATCTGCCGGGCACGATCGCCGACCTGCTCGGGCGGTTCGATCTCTGCCTCGTGCGATCGACCGCCGATGCGGAGCGCTACGACCAGCTCGGCGCGCCGCGGATCGCGACGACCGGCAACCTCAAGCTCGACGTGCCGGAGCTCCCGGTGGATCCGGCCAAGCTCGCGGCGCTCAGAACCGCGATCGGCAGCCGCCCGCGGCTCGCCGCGAGCTCGACGCATCCGGGCGAGGAAGCGGCGGTGATCGAAGCGCACCGGCGGCTCGCGCCGCGCGCGCCCGGCCTGCTCAGCGTCGTGGCGCCGCGCCATCCCGATCGCGGCGTCGCCATCGCCGAGGCGGCGGCGAGCGCCGGCCTGAACGCGCGGCTGCGTTCGCGCGGCGAGCTGCCCGATCGCGCCACCCACGTCTATGTGTGCGACACGCTCGGCGAACTCGGGCTGATCTATCGGCTCTGCCCGGTCGTGTTCATGGGCGGCTCGCTGGTGCCGCACGGCGGACAGAACCCGATCGAGGCGGTCAAGCTCGGCGCCGCCGTGCTGCACGGACCGCACGTCGGCAATTTCGCCGAGATCTACGCGGCGCTCGATGCGAACGAAGGCGCGGCGATGGTGGACGACGCGGCCCAGCTCGCCGCACGCGCGAGCGCGCTGCTGCGGGATCCGGCCAGGCGCGAGCGTGTCGTCGCGGCGGCGCAAAGGTCGGTCACCGCGCTCGCCGGTGCGCTCGAGCGCACGCTCTCCGCGCTCGAACCCTATCTGCTGCAGATCCGCCTCGAACAGCGGTCGGGCCATGCGTGAACCTGCCTTCTGGTGGCGTCCGGAAGGCTTCGGCGCACACCTGCTCGCGCCGGCAGCGGCGATCTACGGCGCGTTCGCCGCACGCGCGATGGGCCGCCCGGGACGGCGCGGCCCGGTGCCGGTCATCTGCATCGGCAATCTCACGCACGGGGGCGCCGGCAAGACGCCGACCGCCATCGCGGTGGCGCAGATGCTGCAACGCGCCGGACACCACCCGTTCTTTCTGACGCGCGGCTATGGCGGCCGGGTCGCCGGACCGGCGCGCGTCGACACCGCTGCGCATATCGCGGCGGATGTCGGTGACGAGCCGCTGCTGCTCGCGCGCGTCGCGCCGACCATTGTGGCACGCGATCGCCCGGCCGGCGCGGAGGCAGCAGCCGCCGCGGGCGCAAGCGTCGTGGTGATGGACGACGGTTTTCAGAATCCCTCGCTGGTCAAGGATCTCGCCATCGTGGTGCTCGATGGTCGGCGGGGCATCGGCAACGGCCGCGTCGTCCCGGCTGGTCCGCTGCGCGCGCCGCTCGACGCGCAGCTCGCGCGCGCCGGCGCACTGTTGATCGTCGGTCCCGAATCGGAGGCGGCGCATGCACCCGCCAAGTCGTGTGCGGCGCGCGGACTGCCGCTTCTGCGCGCCCGTCTCGAACCCGATGCGGCCGCCGTGGCCCGATTGCGCGCACGTTCGCACTTGGCATTCGCCGGCATCGCCGACCCGCAGAAGTTCTTCGCCACGCTGGCGGAGGCAGGGATCGACGCGCCGGTCACGGTCGGCTTTCCCGATCACCACGCCTATTCGGCTGCCGAGGCCGCGACGCTCTGCGCCCGCGCCGAGAAGCTCGGACTGTCGCTGCTGACGACCGAAAAGGATCTCGCCCGCATCAGCGGCGATCACGCGCTCGGCGAGCTCGCGCGCCGCACGAGCACGCTGGCGGTTCATCTGGTCTTTGCCGATGACGAGACGATGCGCAAGCTGGTGACGGCGGCAGCCGGACCGCCGCGCGGGACCTGACGCGCTTACTTTGCGCGTTGTGCGGGATGCAGGCGCTGCAGCACGGCTTCCGGGCTGACGTAAGGCTCCTGCAGTTCGACGCTCCAGTATTTCAGCTCTTCGAGCGGAATCGGCACGCCCGTCACGGCGCAGCGCACGAAAGCACCCGGCCGTACGACCCGGAAGTCGCCGTCGAGATACCTGAGCTCGGCCTCCCCGGTCATGGGTGCGCGATGATCGAATCGGTTGAGCACGTCCGTCCTCCGGGCGCCGTCCGGCACGTCTCCCGTCGAAGTAAGCGGTTCGCCGACGAGATCATGCGCCAGTTCATAAGGTTAAAGCGCGATCCTCCGCAAAACCAGTCTCCACTTTTGCGGATCGCGCCCGCGGCGCGACCTCAACATAGTCATTTGCGCGCGCCGACGAAACCCGTCCGCCCACGCGATAGTGAACGGACTGCCGGAGGAGTCCGCCGCGGCCATGGTATTCTTGCGCCCGCTATCCGGCGGTATCGGTGCATGAGAAGCTTGGCCTTCGTTCTCCTCTGGAGCCTGGCATCGGCCGCGGCGCCGCACGGCGCCGCGGCTAATCCTGCGCCGCAGCCGGTCGAGATCCCCGAGGGCGGAACGACGCTGCACGCCACCCTCTTCCGCCCCGACGGCCCGGGACCGTTCGCGGCGGTTGTCGCCCTGCACGGGTGCGAAGGACTGCGCAACCCGAACGGCAGCCTGCGGCCGCGCTATCAGGACTGGGGCCAGCGCCTGTCGGGCGGCGGCCTCGTCGTGCTGTTTCCGGACAGCTACGGCTCGCGCGGGCTCGGACCTCAGTGCGCGAGCCGGGCGCGGCAGGTGCGCACCGATCGCGAGCGCGTCGCCGACGCCGATGCGGCGCTGCATTGGCTTCAGGCGCAGGCCTGGGTATGGCCGCAGCGGGTCTCGCTGCTCGGCTGGTCGAGTGGCGCCACCACCACGCTGTGGGCTGTGCGGCGGCATCCGGCCGTCGAGGACAACCGGGCCGATTTCCGCTCCGCCGTGGCGTTCTATCCGGGGTGCCAACGGCTCGCCGATCTTGCCTGGAGCGCCCGCGTTCCGACCCTCGTGCTGATCGGCCGCGCCGACGACTGGTCGTCGGCGGAAGCGTGCGAGCGGATGATTGCCGGCGCGCGCGGCCGCAGCGCCCAGGCGCGCATCCTGGTCTATCCGGGCGCGCCGCATGCGTTCGACGATCCCAACCACCCGATGCAGACGCGCAGCGGCATCGCCCATTCGGTCGACGGTTCCGGCCGGGTGCACCTCGGCACCAACCCGTCCGCACGCGCCGATGCGCTCGCACGCGTGCCGCGCTGGCTCGCACGTTAGAGCACGTTCTAATTTAATGAACTGGCGCATGATCTTATTGGCGAACCGCGTACACTTCGCGGATCCTGCGCTGGCGCGATCCGCGAAGCGGAGACCGGCCTTACGCAAGATCGTGCTCAACTTGATGAGCGCCCATTCCGATGCAGCCACATCGGAATACCCCTCAAGATCGTCCCGGGTGCACGCGGCGTTAACGATAATTGCTTAACGATGATTCAACGACCCTGCGGCTAAGGTCCGCACCCGGAGGCGCTTGCCAGGAGGGCCGCCATGGATAATCGCCGCGCGGCGCCACGTCAGAGAAGCTTTCTGCAGGGGCGGATCTATTTCAACAACCGGCGCTCGAGCGTCGATTGTCTGATTCGCGACATTTCCGAAACCGGCGCCAAGCTGATGTTTTCGCACGCGGTCAGCACGCCGGAAGCGCTCGAGCTCTACATCCCCAACAAGGACGCGACCTTTCGGGCGCGGGTGCAATGGCGCCGCGGCGATGAGGTGGGCGTGGCCTTCCTGTCCGAACAGGACACGTCCGCAGCGACGACCGCGCCCATGAACGTCACCGAGCGCCTCCAGCAGGTGGAGGAGGAGGTCGACCGGCTGCGCCGCGTCGTCGAGGAGATGCGCGCCGAACTGCAGGCCCTGCGCGCGGGTGCGCGATAGAGCATTTTCCGGCGACGTAGGAACCTGTCCGCCGTAGAAGACTAAATACGAAATTCGAGAGCGCCGCCCGCACGCCGGGCGTCGACGTCGCGTCCGATCACCCCTCGAGCTTGGCGTCGAGATTGATCGTCGCCTTGAGCACGCGCGACACCGGGCAGTTCGCCTTGGCGTCGGCGGCGGCCGCGGCGAACTTCTGCTGATCGATGCCGGGCACGCGACCGCGCAGGCTGAGGTCGATCGTCGTGATGGTCCAGTTGCCGTCGACCTGCTCGAAGGTCAGCGTGGCGTCGGTCGAGAGCTGCTGCGGAGTAAAGCCTGCTTTGCCGAGCACGAGCGAGAGCGCCATGGTGAAGCATCCCGCATGGGCCGCGGCGATCAATTCCTCCGGATTGGTGCCGGCGCCGCTCTCGAACCGCGTGCTGAACGAATAGGCCGTCCCGTCGAGAACGCGGCTCTGGGTCGTGAGCGTCCCCTTGCCCTGCTTCAGGTCGCCGGACCACATGGCAGATGCGGTGCGTTTCATGTGCTTTCTCCTGTGCTGCCCCGGCCCGATCAACGCGAAATGTATTTTTCGTCGACATAGCACCAGACCCAGCTCTGCCCCGGTTCGGCCGAGGTCATGATCGGGTGCCCGGTCTCGCGGAAATGCGCGGTAGCGTGCCGGTGCGGCGAGGAATCGCAACAGCCGACATGCCCGCAGGTCAGACAGGTCCGCAGCGCCACCCAGCGGCTGCCGAGCTTGAGGCACTCCTCGCATCCGCGCACGGGGCGCTCGACCGCGTCGAGACGCACCTCACTCACGTGCGCGCAAGGAGAATCGATCCGAACGGTCTCGCGCGTGCTCATGATCACACCACGTGGTCGGGCGCGAGCGCACACTGCGTGTGCTCGCCGATCTCGATCTGCAGGGTCGGATGGCCGATGGCGAATCGCCGTTCGAGCGTCTCGGCCGCGCGCGCCAGGAAGGCGTCGCCCGGGTGCCCGCCCGGCATGCGCAGGTGGCAGGTGAGCGCCGTCTCGGTCGTGCTCATCGACCAGATGTGCAGATCATGCACTTCCACTACGCCGGGGAGATGCTCGAGATAGCGCCGCACCTGCGCCGAATCGATGCCGGGGGGCACCGCCTGCAAGGTCATGTTGATCGAACCGCGCAACAGGCCGCCGGTTCCCACAACGATCACGATCGAGATCAGCAGGCTCACGATCGGATCGATCCCCGGCCAGCCGGTCACCAGGATCACGCCGCCCGCGACCACGACCCCGAACGAGATGGCGGCGTCCGCCGCCATGTGCAGGAAGGCGCCGTGCACATTGAGGTCGCGGTGGCCGCCCATGAGGAGCCAGGCGGAGAACCCGTTCACCACCATGCCAACCGCGGCGACCAGCATCACGGTCCCGCCAGCGACGGGCACGGGCGTGAACAGCCGGCCGATCGCCTCCCAGGCGATGGCGCCTGTCGCCACCAGCAGGATGACGGCGTTCGACAGCGCCGCGAGGATCGAAGCGGAGCGGAACCCATAGGTATAGCCGCTCGTCGGCGGCCGCCGGCCGAGCCCCTGCGCCGCCCAGGCGAGCACCAGGCCGAGCACGTCGCCGAAATTGTGCCCGGCATCGGCGAGCAGCGCCGTCGAGTGGGCGAACACCCCGTAAGCCGCCTGCAGGGCCACGAGTGCGACATTGAGCCCGAGCGTGATCGCGAACACGCGGCCGAAATCCTGCGGCGCGTGCGAATGCGTATGCGCGCCGGCATCGCCGGAGTGATCGGCGTAGAGATGATCGTGATCGGGCTCGTCGTTCATCGTGTCACGTATTGTAGGATTTCCATGCCTCTGCGCCAGCGCGCACAGACTATCTCAACTCGGATTGTCGAGACTGAGGATGCCGCTGTTCTCGTCATAGGCGAATGCTTCCCCATAGCGGGCCCAGGAAATCACCGCGCGCAGCGACTGCTCCGCCGATTCTTCGGACATCTGGTCCTCGAGCTCGTCGCGGAACCGGCTCGCCGGCGCGCGATGACTTTCGCGCTCGTCGAGCACGCGCCGGATGTGGCCCGCCAGCGGCACATAGGTAACGAGGTGCTGCGCAAACAGCCGTTTGCGTCCGTCGGTGTCGGCTTTCACGTACTG
>CAYVBN010000122.1:0-2250 GCA_964449645.1 uncultured Hyphomicrobiales bacterium | reverse complement strand
CCGTCATCGAAGTCGTGGCCGAAGGGGTTCCGGCTGGGCTCGGGGCGCCGGTTTACGGCAAGCTTGACTCCGATCTCGCCGCCGCCCTCATGGGCATCAACGCGGTAAAGGGGGTCGAGATCGGCGACGGGTTCGCCACGGCGGCGCTGCGCGGCGAGGAGAACGCCGACGAGATGCGCATGGGCAACGACGGAAAGCCGCGCTTCCTGTCGAACCATGCCGGCGGCATCCTGGGCGGCATCTCGACCGGCCAGCCGATCGTGGCGCGCTTCGCCGTGAAGCCGACGTCCTCGATCCTGCTCCCGCGCGAGACCGTCGACCGTTATGGGCGCGAGACCGAGATCCTCACCAAGGGCCGGCACGATCCCTGCGTGGGCATTCGCGCGGTGCCGGTCGGCGAAGCCATGGTGGCCTGCGTGGTCGCCGATCATTATCTCCGTCATCGCGGCCAGATGGGCGAAGGCGTCTCATGGCCCTTCGCGGCGCCGGAATCCTGACGCCAGCCGGCCGCGAGCCAAGCACGAGTTGAACGTGGACAACATCCATCAGCGAATCGAAGAGACGGTCGCGGCGTTCGCGCGCGGCGAGATCGTCGTCGTCATGGACGACGACGACCGCGAGAACGAGGGCGATCTGTTCGTCGCCGCGTCCTTGTGCACGCCGGAGAAGATGGCGTTCATCATCCGTAATACGTCGGGGATCGTGTGTGCGCCGCTGGCCGCGAGCGAAGCGCGGCGGCTGCATCTCGACCCGATGGTGGCCGCCAACGATGCGCCGCTCGGCACCGCCTTCACGGTATCGGTCGACTACCGTCACGGCCTGACGACGGGCATTTCGGCCGAGGAGCGCACGCAGACGGTACGCGGACTTGCCAACGGCAACAGCGGGGCGAGCGATTTCGTGCGCCCGGGCCACGTCTTTCCGCTGGTCGCGAAGGAAGGCGGTGTGCTGATGCGCTCCGGCCATACGGAAGCGTGCGTCGATCTCTGCCGGCTCGCCGGCCTGCCGCCGGTCGGCGTGCTCGCCGAGCTGATGAAGGACGACGGAACCGTCATGCGCGGCGCCGAGGTGGCGGCCTTCGCCGCCCAGCACGGCCTCAAGCGCATCTCCATCGCCGACCTCATCGCCTACCGGCAGTCGCGCGAGAAGCTCGTCGAGCGCGCCAGCGAGTTCTCGGTCGACACCGATATCGGTCCGCTCAAGGGCTACGCCTATCTGACGCCGTTCGATCAGGTCTATCACATGGCGCTCGTGCACGGCCGCATCGGCGACGGCCGCGGCGTGCTCACGCGCCTGCATCGCGCCAACATTCTCAACGACGTGTTCGGCAAGACCAAGCCGGTGCAGCTCGCCTTGCAGCGTTTCGCCGAGGAGGGACGCGGCGTCGTGATCATCCTGCGCGACGGAACCGCGGGCGTTCCGGTCACGGCGATCCCAGCGCAAGCCGACACGACCTCCGAAGCGGTCCGCTCGCGTCAGTGGCGAGAAGTCGGGCTCGGCGCGCAGATCCTCAAGGATCTCGGCATCTCGTCGATCCGGCTGCTCACCTCGACGAAGCTGCGCTATGTCGGGCTCGCCGGCTTCGGCATCGAAATCGAGTCGATCGAGCCGCTCGAGCCGTAGGCTTTCTCTGCGCTCTCGTCCTCTCGTTTGCTTCCCGGGCGCGTAGCAGCCGTCGGGCGGACTAGCGCAGCGTATTCCGCCGTTCCATGTCGTCTCGATGTAAAAAAAGCGGCGGATTACGCCTTCGGCTAATCCGCCCTACGTTCTCCCGCGTTCGATATAGCTGCCGTGATTGCGGTGCCCGGAGCCCGGACGTGGCACTTCGCACCGCGCTGCGTCCGGGACACGAGTTGTATTCAGGGCACTGCTTCGTTCCCCGGGCGCTCTGCAGCACGAAGCGGTGCGATGCGCCCGGGGAACGAGCACCGAGAACGCGAATGCCGCGCTTGTGACTGCCCCCGCGCTTTTCCGGTCCGGGGCCGCATGCCAGCATGTGGGCGACGGGAGGCAGTCATGAGGGCACGCGTCTGGCTAGCATGGGTCGCGGTGCTGGCATCGGCGACCGTCCTGGTTCTGGGGCGGTCGGGCGGGCTTGCAGCGCCGGGCGCGCCATCGCGCGCCGCCGATGCGTCCGGCAAGTCGGCGCAGACCAATGTCGACGTCGAGCTCGTGCTCGCGGTCGACGTGTCCTACTCGATGGATCCCGACGAGCAGGAACTTCAGCGCGACGGCTATGTGAGCGCGCTG
>CAYVBN010000121.1:0-9049 GCA_964449645.1 uncultured Hyphomicrobiales bacterium | reverse complement strand
TCGCCCAGCCGAGGTCGAGCGCGAACAGCCCGAGCAGCACGGCGGCAATGGCCGTCGGCACCAGGACGATGCGTCCGGCCGCGAGCCAGGAGGCAAGCGCCGAGCCGACCGCGATGGCGACGGAGAAGATCGCCAGGAACGCGGTGACGACTTCCTCGGCGCCGCCGAGCACGTTCTTCACGAGCGGCGGCAGCAGCGAGAGCATCACGGCGCCGACCAGCCAGAACCAGCTCACGACCAGCCCGCCCCACCACAGGCGCCGCTGTGCCTTCAGTTCTCCCAGCAGCACGAAGGTCGAGCGCAGGATATTAGGATCGATACGCAGGTTCGGAGCGCCTTGGCCGGTACGCGGGATGAAGCGCGCGGCGATCCAGCACAGCACCGCGAACACCATCATCATGGCGCCGAAGGAGGCGGGGTCGCCTCCGCCCTTGGCGGCGAGCCCGCCCACGATGGTGCCGACCAGGATGGCGATGAAGGTCGCGCCCTCGACCAGCGCGTTGCCGGCGGGCAATTCCGCTTCGACCAGGTGGTCCGGCAGGATGCCGTACTTGATCGGGCCGAACAGCGCCGAGATCACGCCGAATAGGAACAGCGCCGCGAACAGGACCGGGATCGAGTGCAGCGAGAAGCCGGCGACGGCAAGGCCTGCGACCGCGATCTCGGCGAGCTTGAGCCGCTCGGCGACGATCGACTTGTCGAACCGGTCGGCGACCTGTCCGCCCAGCGCGGAGAGGACGAAGAACGGAAAGATGAAGATCGCGCCCGCGAGCGAGATCAGGGCCTCGGAATCCGCCCCGGAGAGCTTGAAAAGGATCAGGAAGACAAGGGAGTTCTTGAGGAAATTATCGTTGAAGGCGCTGAAGAACTGGCACCAGAAAAGCGGCGCGAAGCGCCGGGTCGTCATCAAGGTTGCGAACATGGGGGCCCACGGGCTCTATCTCGGGACAAATCCCGATTCCTCGGGGCCGGAGAGTAAGAGGTCGCTCGCAATTTGTCGCCCCCGGCGGAAAGGGTGGGGACGAACGCCTCCTACCGGCTCTTAACGGATCAGTCGGAACGGTCGCCCGAACCGGCCCTGCTCGCGTCTTTCCGCTCTTCGCGGTCGCATTCCTCGATTTTCTCCTTGGCCGTACCGGGTTCCGGCCGTTGCGGCTGCACGATCTGGACCGGGTCGGAGGCCGGAAAGCTGTCCTCGAGCGCTTCCTCGAGCGTCTCCTCGACCTCGCGGCGTGCTTCCTCCTTCTCGGAAGTGTCGACGGGTTTGTCGTGTGAGCGCACGGTCGGACGTCCGGTCATTGTCGCGCCTTTCGTATTGCGGATGCGAAGTGTCAGCCGGGGCGTCCGACGACGAACAGGAAAGCGATGAGGAAGGCGATCACGACGGCGGCGATCCCGATCAACAGGACGTAGCGCACGTTGTGGCCCGTCACGCCCTGCCGGGCCATGTTGGCCGGAATTTCCTCGCGTCGGGAATTCTGTCCGACAGGTCCTCGTTCTCGGTTCGCAAATTTATCGGTGGGCCGGTACTCCGGCGCAATTCCAGGGCTTGGATTCATCGCTGCTCTCCCGCCAGGAAAACGCCCGCCCCGGTCGCGGGGTTCCTGTGCGCACGTGCGACGAAAGCCACCCCGCCGGCGTGCCTGCCATCGGTGCGGGTGTTCCGCGACGGCGCGTGAGCGGCGTTGCCGCCGCATCGCGCTCGTCTCCGATCGAATGTGATTGTGGTGCTGGTGTCGGCCTACGGGCGATCAGAAGATCGAGGCCGAGCGCCGCCGGACGGGCCCGGGCGTCAGCCGGACCGCGGTTTCGAATTCGTGCCCGCAGGATTCGCAGGCCCAGAAGTGGCGAACAAGCGTTTCATCGACGTGCTCGGAAACCGCAGGTGCGAGCAACACGTCGGAACACCTGGGGCACACCGGCAGCCCGAACCGGCGGCCAGGAGGGGCATCGTCATGGGGCATGGCATGAGCTGTCATGGACTTCGCCTCCGATACGCGTCCCCTCTGTCGTGTGGAGTACCGAGCCTCTTTGGCATCAAGATGGCGCGTACGCGAAAGTTTTGCAAAATGAAGCGTCACCGCAGTGCAGCAGAAAGTGTGAAACGACGTGCTGGAACAAATTTGCTCGAAGAGAATTACGTTACGTTTGAGGCCGCCAATTCGGGACATCTTTACCGACGATGCAGTCCCACCGGCGTGAACGCGGTGCAGCAATTAAAGTCGTATATAAACGCAGCCGATCTTCATTGGTCGAACTCCATGCAGCCTCCCGGGGCAAGCCGCTCGGCTCCGCAGGGACGTCTCCGGCTTCGTCACGCACGATCGCACCGCAAGAGGGTCGCGACTGTCGCGTTTTCCCGCAGATCGATAAAACGGTCGGAAGGGCTCGACCTACAAAGAAGACGCGCATTTCGTCGGCGCGCGCCTACTGACGTTTCGGCCAGTTCTTGCGGACGATGGCGATGATGATGAGCGTGAACGTGACGAGCCGCATCATATAGAAAAATGGCTCATATTCGTTCGAGACGTGACTGAGCCCGAGCGCGAAACGCGTCGCGGAATCGAGCGCGAACGCGATGGCGAACAGCAGGAAGAAACTGTCGCGCGTCTGGCGCCAGAAGCGCAGGAAGAACAGCGCCGCCACGAACGACGCCATGGCGACCGCGCCCAGCAGTACGGCGTTTGTCGTTTCGGTCATTCGGTGTCCCACACGAGGCCGAACAGGAGCACCGACATCGCAACGAGGGCCGCCACGGTGCGCGAAATGGAGAAATCGATTTCAGTGAACACGACCTTGTCGAGGACGAGAAGCAGATTGTTGAGAGTCAACCCGGCGAAGCACAGGCCGCTCCAGAGCAGCAGCCGGTAACGTCCGCGGGCATAGGCGTCGAGCAGCAGATAGGTGCAGATCAGGGCGGTCAGCGTGCACAGACTGTAGATGAGCGCCACCATGTCAGCGCTCCTTGCGGAAGCGGAAGGCGTCCGCGAACTCGCGGATGCGGCGCGGCTTGGCGTGAATCATGTTGGTTACCGGGATGAGATGGCGGCTGTAGGTCTCGGCCAGCCGATCCACGCTTTCGCGCTGCTCGGCCGTTGCCGGCGCATAACGATAGAGCTTGTCGTCGCAGCTCAGCAGGCCGTCCGCGCACAACCGGCCGAGGAGGTCGGAGACTTCCTTCTCCTCGGTGTAGAGCCGCGCGGCCACCTTGGTGACCTCCCAGGTTTCATCGGGCGCGTGGCGGAGCAGGAGCAGGGCCTCGAGCTGCGCCACCGAATCGATATGTCTGAGAATGAAATCCCGGACGTCGTCCGGGATAACCTGATCCGCCATTCCCACCTCGGTTGGTCGAGGGGCGGGAGAATGCACCGGGATGGCCGGCTTGCGAACCCCGAAGCGGATTGCATGTCGTCGCACCCCCCGGGTGCCGGACCCAAGGCCGAATTCCGCTGCGGTTCCCTTGCTCGGGCGGGCTGCCCGGGTTGGGCCAAGAGGCGGAGGAGGGGCAGGGAGGGTCCGTCAGTCGGGTTCAGGGGAGCTTCGATCCACAGCCCTTTTCAGCGTATGCCGGAGGCTGAGGGCTTCGGTCGTCCGCGTACGTAAGGTCAGCGGTCCTCGGAGTAGGGAACCGTCGCCTTGGCGGCCGCCCATATGGCGCGGCCGGAGTGCGAGCTTTGCTCCTCCAGCAGATGGGCGACCAATCCGCCGGCGCGGGAGACGACCGAGTAGGCGCGCATTGCGGAAACCGGAATGCCGATCTCGAGCAGCAGCGCGGCAATCGCGCCCGTGGCATTGATGGTGATGTGGCGGCCGAACGCGAGGTCGACCTCGCGCGCAAGCGATCGCAACAGTGAGACGTACCAGTTGGCTCGTCCGATTTCGTCCGCGAGTTGCAGCAGCCGGATCGCCCGCGGATCGTCGGGCTTATGGGTTCCATGTCCGAAGCCCGGCATCCGACGGTTGGCCTGTGCGTAGTCGCGCGCCGTAGCGGAGACGGCGTCCGTCTCTCCGCCTTGCATGCGGGTTTCCAGCGCAAGCAACAGCGCCGCACAGGACTCCGTCGTGCCTGCATAGACGCTGCCGATCGCGAGCAGGCCCGAGGCGATTGCGACCTGCGGCTCTTCCGGCACGCTGTCGGCCATCAGCCGGGTGACCACGGCGCTCGGCGTCAACCCGTGCTCCATGAGCGTGACGAGACAAGCGTCGAGGAGGCGTTTTTCGGCCTCATCCGGCATGCGATTGCACGTGAGGAAGTACAGCATCTCGGTGAAGCTGTACTTCCCGATCAGTTCGTTGACCAAATCCCGCCCGCGCACGTGCACGCTCGTCGCCGTCGACGTGGCGATGCGTGTGACAAGCTCAGGCTTCGATCGCGGCGTCATGCAAGTGTGGCCGATCCCACCAGCGTGGTGTCGAACTGCGATTTGCATTGGACCGTGCCATCGGGCTCGATCGAGACCACGAGCTGGTCGCCCGGGCACACGCCTCTCACGTACTTGACGGTCAGGCGGCCGCGATAGTGCCAGTCCTTGCCGTATTTCTTCGCGGCGAGATCGCAGACGTAGCCAGTATACATCAGGCCATGGCCGAGCGTGCCGCGAAAGCCGCGCGCCTTCGCGTAGGCGTCGTCATAGTGCAGGATGTCGTTGTCGCCGTTGAGATGTCCGTAGCGATCGAACATCTCCTGCGTTTGCGGGATCGTTTTTTCAAGCTTTGTCGTGATCATGTGCAGCTCGTTTCTCTTGCTGATCACTCGGGGAACGCCGAGGTATGATTGACCGAGACGAGCAGGGTGCCGTCCGGACGCTTGAACTCGACGTCGTAGCAGATGATCTTGCGCCCCTTCTTCTCGTACTTGTCGGTCACCCGGCCAGTGCCGACCACCTGGGTATCCTCGTCGGCCCAGATCGGATTGTGGAACTGAATCGTGTTGCCGAGCATGATGCCGCCCTGCTGCGGCGGGTAGAGACGATACATGACGGCCATCATATAGACGAAGACGACGTTCGGCGGCGCGGCCTGCCGGCCATCGATGATGTAGTTGGCGGGATCGGCGTCGACCACCGATATGTATTCGCGGACGATATCCGGCGTGATGATGAACGGAAGCGGCGGGAATTCGGCTCCGACTTTCCAATCCTTGTACAAGGCTGCGGGCTGCTCTCCCTCCCGCGGTTTGATCTCACTCGGGCGCGTCATTGCTTTCTCCGTCGTAAATGATGTTGTGCTCAACGAGCCGATCGATCGTCTCGCCGTCGTAGCCGCAGACGCGCGCCAGAATGTCCCGGCTCTGGGCGCCGCGCTTGGGCGGGTAGGACAGCGGTTTCCGCGGCTCGTATTTGAACGGGTTGCCGAGAAACTTGAGGGTGCGGGCATCGCGCGGATTCGCGAGCTCCTCCACCATGCCGCGCAACTGCGCCAGCGGCTGAGCAACCGCCTCGGCGACGTTGTTGACCGGCGAGGCCGGCACCCGCTCGGCGAACAGCTTGGCGCCCCATTCGCGCGAGGTTCGCGACCGAAATACGTCGGTCAATATTTCCGTGAGAGCGGAAACGTTGGCCACGCGGGATTTTGGAGTGCTGAAGCGGCTGTCGGCAGCCATGTCCGGGCGCCCGATCGCCGCGCAAAATTGCTCCCAGAACTGCTGGCCGGTCGGCGAAATGGCGATGAACTTTCCGTCCGCGCACGGATAGATGTCGCTCGGGGCGATCACCGGATGGCGTGCGCCGGTGGCGACCGGCACGTTGCCGGAGATGAAGTAGTTCTGCGCCTGCCAGGTCAGCATCGCCAACTGGCAGTCGAGGAGCGAGACCTGCACGAATTCGCCGGCGCCCTTTTTGAGCGATTTCAGCATCCCGCCGACGCAGGCAAGCGCGAGATAGAGTCCTCCGACCAGATCCGCGACCTGATAGCCGACGCGCACCGGCGCGCCATCGCGTTCGCCGGTGATGCTCATGACGCCGGCCATCGCTTGCACGACCAGATCGAACGCGGGTGCGTCCGCGTAAGGGCCTTCGTCGTGCAAGCCAATGAGCTGCGCGATGGTCAGCTTCGGATTGATCTCGTGCAGGGAATCCCGATCCAGCCCCAGACGCGCCGGAACCCGCGGCGCAAAACCGTACATGATGGCGTCCGAATGCCTGACGAGGTCGTAAATGACGGCGCGGCCTTCGGGGTTTTTCAGGTCGAGCGCGATGCTCGACTTCCCGCGGTTCACCGAGAGAAAGAATCCCGAGTCGCCGTCGAACTCGGTCGAATGGCTCGACACGCGCCGGGACAGGTCGCCTTCAAGGGGTTCGACCTTGATGACTTCCGCGCCGAGTTGCGCGAGCAACTGACCGGCGAATGGCCCACCGAGAACCCACGTCAAGTCGAGAACACGAAAATCGGTGAGCATCGATCCCTGAACGCTCCGCAACCCGAAGATGCGGCCAAGGAATGATGGGCCGCGTGAGCGGAGACAATCGATTTGTTCTCAAGCGGCGCGCGCAAAACTCACAGCAATGATACGTGCGCCGACCGCCGGCCTCGCTGGTCGTCGCTGCAATGCGCGTCCGTGGGGAAGGCGTTATGTAAAATGAAGGGAGTTGCCGGGCCTGTTTTCCGAAACGTTCTGCCCGGAACCAGGTGCGCCCGCGGGCGTCTTGATCGATGGCGGAAGCTAGTGCTCGACGACCGCTTGGGTGAGGCGGTTCGACTCGTTTCCTTCCATCGAAAGCCACGCCATGAACGATTTGCCGATTTCCGGCCGGCGGGTCAGCGGCGAGCGGAGGCAGAAGTAGTCGCGCTCATAGACGCCCGGAACGTTCAGGGCGATCGACAACCGGCCGGCGGCGAGATCATCGACCACCAATGCGGACGGCATCAGCGCGATGCCGAGCCCGTCGAGGGCCGCCTCCATGGCGAAGAACATGTGCTCGAAGCGGGCTATCCGCGCATTGGCCGGCAACTCGCACCCCACGTGCGCGAACCAATCGGCCCACCCCAGCGCACCCGTATCGGCCTCGAGGAGCTGATGACGTGCGACATCGAGCGGCCCTGTGACCGGCTGCCGTTCGATCAGTTCCGGTGCACAGACGGCGATCAGCGTGCTCGACAGAAACGGTGTCGACTGCAACTCGGCATCGGGGCCGCCAAGCCGGCGGATGATGACGTCCACCTCGCTCATCTTCAGTTCCTGCAGCGGCCCGATCCCGGTCGACAGTCGAACGTCCACGTCGCGGTAGCGCTGCTGGAAGCGCGAAAGGCGCGGGATCAGCCATTTCATCGTGAAGGTGGGCGGAGCGTTCACTGCAAGGACGCGGTGCGTGTCGCTGTGCCCCATCCGGTCGACGGCCGCCGCGAGACGGTCGAAGGCAGGGGCGATCTCGGCGAACAGGAGACGGCCTGCCTCGGTGAAGGTCAGAGGCGGGCCGCGATCGAGCAATTTCACGCCGAGATCCCGTTCGAGCGCCGCGATCTGGCGGCTCACGGCGCCATGGGTAACTCCCAGACTCTCCGCGGCGCGCGAAAACGACAGATGGCGACCCACGGCTTCGAACGTCCGAAGTGCGGTCAGAGGCAGGCGTCGTCGGTCCATGGTTCGGACAAAAACTCACAGGGCCGGAATGAAATTCGTTTGCTCCATACCGGGTGCCATAGATGATAACGCAGCGTTCCCTTCAAACCAACGGGCCGCCTGCGACCAGGCGGGTCGGCGGTTTGTTGTCGGGACACTTCGCATCGCGCTCGGGCGGATAGCCCGGAACGAACCGCGGTCATACGCGGCGACCTCAGCGCGGGGATGAGAAACGGAAGGGGGCGAAATGTCATTTCTCGCGCGTGGTTACCAACGTCTTGCGGCGACTTTTATTCTCGTTGCGACGCTTGGTATTTTGTGCACTGCACCACACGCCCAGGAGGAATATCCCACCAGAACGGTTGAAATCGTTGTCCCGTTCGCGCCCGGCGGCGCCGTCGACGTGACGGGACGGCTTGTCGCCAAGGCGCTCGGCAATGGTCTGGGCAAGACCTTCGTGGTGATAAACCGGCCGGGTGCGAACTCCAACATTGGCAATCTCGCCGTCGCACGGGCGATGCCGGACGGCTATACGCTGCTCGTCAGCAGCATCGGTCTTGCGGTCAACAAGGCGCTCTACAAGAACTTGAGCTACGATCCCCTGACGGATTTTTCACCGATTTCCCTCGTTTCCATCGCGCCCGTCGGACTGTTCGTGAACAAGTCCCTGCCGGTGAACAATCTGCAGGAGTTCATCGCCTACCTTAAGAAGAATCCCAGCAAGCTGAATTATGCCTCCTACGGCTTGGGGAGCAGCTCGCATCTCGCTGCCGAGCTTTTCCAGCACGAAACCGGGACCAAAATGGTGCACATCCCGTTCAGCGGCAACGGGCCCGCAACCATGGCGACCGTGTCGAACGACACGCAGGTCATTTTCTGCTCGACGGTCGCGGCTCTGCCGTTCGTGACGAACGGGAGCCTCAAGCCGATCGCGTTCGGCGACGATCAACGTTCACCGCAATTGCCTGACGTGCCGACGTTCAAGGAGAGCGGCGTGGATTTCACGATGGGGACCTGGTTCGGCCTTCTGGCGCCCGCGCATACGCCCGAGGCCATCGTCGGCACCCTGAACAAGGCATTGAAGACCACGCTGCGCGATCCGGAGTTCGAGAAGATCGCGACCAGCCAGGGCGCCCGCATTGCCGCCTCTTCGCCGGAGGAGTTCGCGAAATTTCTCAAGCGCGAAAGCGAGCGCCTCTCCAAGGTCATTGTCGACGCGAACATCCGCGCGAATTAGCGGGCTGCGAGCTCGCTGCATCGGCGTCCGACCAGTAGGGGAGGAAACCCAGAGGACTGGCTTCGTGCCGCGAAAACCCGCTGCATCGGCGACGGACGATCGATGTTCCGTTCTGCCCAGAACCGGTCGTGAACGGAGTTTGGGAACTTGCGGTGCGAAATTGGGAACCGCTCGGTGGACCTCTTCGCGTCGCCGGAGCTTAGCTGCTGACTTAAAAAGGGAAATGTGGTGCCGGCTGAGGGATTCGAACCCCC
>CAYVBN010000120.1:0-8213 GCA_964449645.1 uncultured Hyphomicrobiales bacterium | reverse complement strand
CGACGCCGAGGCGCTGGTCGTGCGTCCGTTCTCCGCGCAGGACGATGCGACCCCGAACCCGAACGGCCTGATCGCGCAGAACCTGCTGCGCCTGGCGGCATTCACCGGGGACGACGAATGGCGCACGCGCGCCGACCGGATGTTCGACGAATTGCTGCCCATCGTGGCCGGCAGTCCGTTCGGCCACCTGAGCCTGCTCAACGCACTCGATCTGCGGTTACGCGGCGCCGAGATCGTGGTGACCGGGACCAGCGACCAAACAAAAGCGCTGCTCGCGGCGGCGCTCGCGCTTCCGTTCATCGACCGTACGGTCGTGCGTGCGCCGCAGGCCGAAGGCCTCCCGGCCACGCATCCGGCGCACGAGAAGGCCCGCGCCGCGCCTGAGGGCGCGGCCTTCGTGTGCGTGGGGCAGACCTGCTCGCTGCCGGTGACGGATCCGGCCGAGTTGGACCATGCCGTCCGGCGGATACGGGGCGGGTGATCGACAGACCGCGAATTCGTGGAACGGTCGAGACGGAGCGATGTGACCTGACGCGCAGCCACTCAGGTATTCATCGATTCGAAGAACTCGCTGTTGCTCTTGGTGTTGCGCAGCTTGTCGAGCAGGAAGTCCATCGCATCCATCGTGCCCATCGGGTTGAGGATGCGGCGCAGGACGTACATCTTCTTGAGCACGTCGGGCGGGACCAGCAGCTCTTCCTTGCGGGTGCCGGAACGCGTGATGTCCATGGCGGGGAACGTGCGCTTGTCCGCCACCTTGCGGTCAAGAATGATTTCCGAGTTGCCGGTTCCCTTGAACTCTTCGAAGATCACCTCGTCCATGCGGCTGCCGGTGTCGATCAGCGCGGTGGCGATGATGGTGAGCGAGCCGCCCTCCTCGATGTTGCGAGCGGCGCCGAAGAACCGCTTGGGACGCTGCAGCGCGTTGGCGTCGACACCGCCGGTCAGCACCTTGCCGGAGGACGGCACCACCGTGTTGTAGGCGCGTCCGAGGCGCGTGATCGAGTCGAGCAGGATCACGACGTCACGCCCGTGCTCCACGAGGCGCTTCGCCTTCTCGATCACCATTTCGGCGACCTGCACGTGGCGCGCAGCCGGCTCGTCGAAGGTCGAGGAGATCACCTCGCCTTTCACCGAGCGCTGCATGTCGGTCACTTCCTCCGGTCGCTCGTCGATGAGCAGCACGATGAGGTAGCACTCGGGATGGTTGGTGGTAATGGAATGCGCGATGTTCTGCAGCAGCACCGTCTTGCCGGTGCGCGGTGGCGACACGATCAGGGCGCGCTGGCCTTTGCCGATCGGCGCCACGATGTCGATCACGCGCGCGGAGAGATCCTTCTTGGTCGGATCGTCGTATTCCATCTTCAGCCGCTCGTCGGGATAGAGCGGCGTCAGGTTGTCGAAGTTGATCTTGTGGCGCGCTTTCTCGGGGTCCTCGAAATTGATCGTGTTGACCTTGAGCAGCGCAAAGTAACGCTCGCCCTCTTTGGGGCTGCGGATCTGCCCTTCGATCGTATCGCCCGTGCGAAGACCGAAGCGGCGAATCTGCGAGGGCGAGACGTAGATGTCGTCGGGGCCGGGGAGGTAATTGGCCTCGGGCGATCGGAGGAATCCGAAGCCGTCCTGCAAAACCTCGACGACGCCCTCGCCGATGATGTCGATTTCTCGTGTCGCCAGTTGCTTGAGGATCGCAAACATCAATTCCTGTTTGCGCATGGTCGAGGCGTTTTCGACCTCGTATTCCTCGGCGAAGGTCAGAAGTTCAGTTGGAGTCTTGGACTTGAGGTCCTGGAGTTTCATTTCCCGCATGCGGGTAGTCCTGTGATCGGACCGGCCGAGAGGGTGAAAATTGCCGGTCGAGAAGGGTCTGGGAGGGGTCGCAGGTCTGAGGCGAGGCGTGATGCCATCGGGCCCGATGCTTGGCCGGTCCCCCACTCGGACCGGTACTCGAATGCATCTGCCTGCGTTCGGGGAGATAGAACGAACATATGAAAAGTGTGCTACGGGCGCAAGAGCCCGCGACGGCCGCCCGGCAAAATTCCCTGCTCAGAACGGCTTGAGGACCACGAGGAGGACGATCGCGATCAGCAGGACGGTCGGTACCTCGTTGATAATCCGATAGAATTTTTCTGAATGCTGATTCCGGTCATTGCCGAAATCCCGCACCCAGCGGACGAACATGCCGTGGATGCCCGACATCACCAGGACGAGCACGACCTTGGTCTGCAGCCAACCACTGCGGTACCAGCCCCCTTCCCAGGCCATCCAGAGCCCGAGCACCCAGACGACGATCATCGCCGGATTGATGATGCGCTTGAGCAGCCGGTGCTCCATGACCTTGAAGGTCTCGGACTGCTGTGAGCCGGGCTCCGCCCCGCAGTGATAGACGAACAGGCGCGGCAGATAGAGCATCCCGGCCATCCAGGCGATGACCGCGAGGATATGGAAGGCCTTTATCCACTCGTACACGTTGTCCCTCCGGTCAGGCCCGAACGCGGGCCAGCATCCGCTCGACGTGAGCGATCGGTGTGTCGGGCAGAATCCCATGCCCGAGATTGAAGATGAACGGGCCGCCCGAAAAGGCCTCGAGCACCTGGTCGACCGCCCGGTCCAACGCCGCGCCCCCCGCGACCAGCACCAGGGGATCGAGATTGCCCTGAACGGCGCAGCGCGTCTGAATGCGGTCGCGCGCGAACGGCCGATCGATCATCCAGTCGAGCCCGATCGCGTCGGCGGGCACGCGTTCGGCAAACCCCATGAGCTTGGTCCCGGCTCCGCGCGGAAAGGCAATGACCTTGGCGTCCGGCACGCGGGTGCGCAGGCCCTCGATGATCCGCCGCACCGGCGCCGTGCACCAGGTCTCGAATTCCTCCGGCGGAAGCACACTCGCCCAGGTGTCGAAGATCTGCACCGCATCGACGCCGGCCGCGAACTGCGCGGCCAGATAGTCGACCGAAGCATTCACCAGCAGCTCGATCAAAGCGGCAAAGCCAGCGGGATCCCGATAGGCCGCCGCGCGCGCAGGCGCCTGATCGGGTGTTCCGCGTCCCGCCACCATGTAGGTCGCGAGCGTCCACGGCGCGCCGCAGAAGCCGAGCAGCGTAACGCCAGCCGGCAGAGAGTCCCGCACGCGGCGGATCGTCTCGAACACGGGCGCAAGCACCGAAAGGTCGATCGTCTCGCGGAGGAGACGCAGATCCGAGGGATCGATCGCCGAGAGCCGCGGCCCCTCGCCGGTCTCGAAACTCACCTTCTGCCCGAGGGCATGCGGCACGACCAGAATGTCGGAGAACAGGATCGCCGCATCGAAGCCGAAGCGGCGGATCGGCTGCAACGTCGCTTCCACAGCCAATTTCGGCGTGAAGCAGAAATCGAGGAAACTTTCCGCCTGGCGTCGGAGTTCTCGGTACTCAGGAAGGTACCGGCCCGCCTGCCGCATCATCCAGACCGGAGGAGTGGTCTGCCGGTTGCCTCGCAGAACGTCGAGGATGGGTTTTCCAGTCTCGGCAGGCATGGGAGGAAGCTCACAAATAAGAATCTCTAAGCTTCTTTGTTGAGATTCTTAGACGGTTGATTGGACTCACGACTCGCAGCCCACAGGCGATCCACAGGTGTGCTCCTCATACAGGACCGCGCGCCGGGTGTCTTCCTCGGACCGTGGGCGTTGAATCAGGGCCGATGTCAACGCGATAACACACGCGCCGTCGCGCTCGCCGTCGCGGCCGACGGAATTCCCACAGTTCGACGGAGCCCCTCGCCGGGCATCCCCTGCCTGTGAGCATGTGGACGGGACGTCCGCACTCCCGGCGGGCGGGCTTGCGCGTTCACCGCGGGCATGGCCTTCTCCCCGGGTGTCCACAGCGGTCTGTTGAAATCCACGATGGCCCCGAAGGCAGCGGCGAGTTTCTTCCATCTGCATCTTGTCTCGGACTCGACCGGCGAGACGCTGATCACCGTGTCGCGGGCCGCTGCCGCGCAATACACGACCGTGTCCCCGGTCGAGCACATCTATCCGCTGGTGCGCACGAACAAGCAGCTCGACCGCGTCCTGAGCGAGATCGAGGAAGCGCCCGGCATCGTCCTCTATACGCTGCTCGACCAGGACCTCATCGCGCGGCTCGAACAGACCTGCCGCGATCTCGGCCTCCCCTGCCTGTCGATCCTCGGCCCGGTGCTGCGCCTGTTCCAGTCCTATCTCGGCTCGGAATCGACCCACCGGGTTGGCGCTCAGCACATGCTCAACGCCGAGTATTTCAAGCGCATCGACGCGCTCAACTACACGATGCTGCACGATGACGGCCAGCATGCGGACGATCTGGAACAGGCCGACGTGGTGCTGGTCGGAATCTCCCGCACCTCCAAGACGCCGACCTCCATTTATCTCGCCAATCGCGGGGTGAAGACCGCCAACATTCCGCTGGTCCTCGGCATTCCGGTTCCGCCGCAGGTCGAGCGGCTGAGGCATCCGCTTGTCGTCGGCCTGTTTGCGAGCCCCGAACGCATCGTGCAAATCCGACAGAACCGACTGCTCGGGCTCAAGGTGCACCGCGAAGACGATCAGTATATCGACCGGCAGGCCGTCGCCGAGGAGGTGGCGTTCTCACGCCGGCTCTGCAGCCGGCACAACTGGCCGAGCATCGACGTGACCCGTCGCTCGATCGAGGAGACCGCCGCCGCCGTCATGGCGCTTCTCGCCGAGCGCCGGCGACAGCCCGTGTCCTGATCATGCCGCTCTGGCTCGCACCTCATCCGCTGGTGCTGGCATCCAAGAGCCTCGCCCGCCGCGCCATGCTGGAGGCCGCAGGCATTCCGCTCGTGCTCGCGCCCGCCGACATCGACGAGCGTGCGATCGAGCAGCGGTCCGGCCCCGTCGATGCGGCGCAGGCCGCGGTCCTGCTTGCGCGCGAGACGGCCCGCGTCGTCGCGGCGCGCCTCGGCAACCGGTTCGTGGTCGGCGCCGACCAGACGCTGGCGCTGGGGACGCGGCGTTTCAGCAAGCCGGCGGACCGCGCGGCGGCTCGTGAGCAGTTGCGCGCGCTGAGCGGCCGCACGCACGAGCTTCATTCGGCGGTCGCGGTCGGCCGCGACGGCCGCGTGGTGTTCAGCCATGTCGATGTCGCGCGCCTGACCATGCGGGCCGTATCCGACCGGTTCATCGAGAGCTATCTTGATGCCGTCGGACCCGAGGCCACCCAGAGCGTTGGCGCCTACCAGTTGGAGAAGGAAGGCGTCCATCTCTTCGAGCGCATCGACGGCGATCACTTCACCATCCTGGGCATGCCGCTGCTGGCGCTTCTCGCCTTTCTGCGGCGCGAGGGATTCCTCGACGCTTGATCTTGAAAGCCGCAGGGGGAGACGAAAGGCAGCATGATCGTCCTTGGGCTCACCGGATCGATCGGCATGGGAAAGACTACGGTCGCGCGTTTCTTCGAGGACGCCGGCGTGCCGGTCCATCATGCCGATGCGGTGGTCCACCGTCTCTACGAGGGGGAGGCGGTGGGGCCGATCGAGGCTGCTTTTCCGGGCACCACGGTGGACGGCCGGGTGGACCGGACCCGATTGGCGGAGCGGGTGTTGCACGACCCGCAGGCGCTCAGGCGGCTCGAATCGATCGTCCACCCGCTGGTGCGAGCCGAGGAAGAGAAATTTCTCGTCAACGCCGAAGCCACCGGCGCAGCGCTCGCCGTGCTCGACATTCCGTTATTGTTCGAGACTGGAGGAGCGGACCGGTTCGACGCCGTCGTGGTGGTCTCCGCCCCCGAAGAGGCGCAGCGGCAGCGCGTTCTCGACCGGCCCGGCATGACCGAGGCGAAATTCCTCGCAATCATCGCGAAACAGATGCCCGACGCCGAGAAGCGCCGCCGCGCCGATTTCGTCGTAGATACCTCGCGAAGCCTGGATTTCACGCGCGACCAGGTCCGCGCGATCGTCGAATCAGCTAAACAGTTGACGCAGCGACGACGACGCTAGAGCAGGACGGCTTTCCTTCGAATGGTCGTTCTGCTTTATCACTGCGATTCGAACATGATCTTGTCCGAAAATCGGCATCCGTTTTTCGGGATCATGCTCGCGACAACGCAACGCCCACGAGGAGAATGATGCGCGAAATCGTGCTCGATACCGAAACGACCGGCCTTGATCCGCTGCGCGGGGATCGCCTGGTCGAGATCGGCTGCATCGAGCTCGTCAACCGCATCCCCTCGGGCTCCACGTTCCATCGCTACATCAACCCCGAACGCGACGTCCCGGCGGAGGCGTTCAACGTCCACGGGCTGTCGACGGAGTTCCTGCGCGACAAGCCGCTGTTCGCGCACATCGCCGACGAGCTGCTCGAGTTCATCGGCGACGCGCCGCTCGTCATCCACAACGCCGCCTTCGACGTCGGCTTTCTCAATGCCGAGCTGGAGCGGACCGGTCGCGCCGTGATCGCGCGCGAGCGCCTGGTCGACACGCTGCTGCTCGCCCGGCGCAAATATCCGGGCGGCTCCAATCGGCTGGACGATCTGTGCGCGCGCTTCGGGATCGACAATTCCCGCCGGACCAAGCACGGCGCCTTGCTCGACGCTGAGCTGCTCGCCGAAGTTTACCTGGAGCTCGTCGAGGCGCGGCAGGCACGGCTTGGGCTCGATGAGCGTGCCGCCCCGAAGACCGGGCCGGGCGTGGCGATCGTCATGCCGCGCGAACGCCCGATCGCCCTGCCGGTGCGGCTGACGGAGGACGACCGCCGCGCGCACCGCGATTTTGTCGCGACCCTCGGCGCGCAGGCGATCTGGCTCGACTATCTGCCGCCGGTTCAGGACACCAAGAGCGAGAACCCTGAACTGTGAGATCGCCACGCGCGCCGCGCAAACCTTGCCCCAACGGGTAGAGGTGAAAGGCCGCGATTTCGGAGCACTGCGGGAGCTCCGATTATCTTATCCCTTCGCCAGCCCACCCATCTTGCAGACCAGCCGCCATTCCTCGGCGGTGACGGGCTGCACGGACAGGCGCGAGAACTTCACCAGCGCCATGTCCTTCAGGCGCGGCTCCTTCTTGATCTCGGCGAGCGTCACCGGCTTCGGCAGCGGCGCGACGGCTTTCACGTCCACCATCACGAACACGCCCGAGGCATCGGTCGGATCCGGATAGGCTTCGCGGATCACCTCGACGATGCCGACGATCTGCTTCTCGTCGACCGAATGATAGAAGAAGGCACGATCGCCCTTCTTCATTTTCTGCAGGTTCTGCTTGGCGGTGTGGTTGCGCACGCCGTTCCACGGCTCGCCCTTCGCGCCCTTCTTCACCTGATCGTCCCACGAGAAGGTGGACGGCTCGGTCTTCATCAGCCAGTACGCCATGCTCATGTCTCCGAACGAAAGGGCCGCGTGAGCAGGCGCTCGATGGCGTCGTCGACAGTCAGGCGTCCGTCGAGGATCGCCGCGACCGATGCCGAAATCGGCATGTCGATGTTTTTCGCCTGCGCCAATTCGACCAGCGCGGATGCCGTGAAGGCGCCTTCGACGAGCTTCCCGCTCTTGCCTGCTTGGACCGGCGGCTCGCCCCGCCCGAGCGCCAGTCCCATTGAGAAGTTGCGCGACTGCGGGCTCGAGCAGGTGAGGATGAGGTCGCCGAGGCCGGAGAGCCCGGTGAGCGTCTCGGGCCGCGCGCCGCACGCGCGGCCGAAGCGCATCAACTCGGCGAAGCCGCGTGTCGTCAGCGCCGCACCGGCGCTCGCGCCGAGCTGTCGTCCGACCACGATGCCGGCCGCGATCGCCAGCACGTTCTTGGCCGCGCCGCCGATCTCGACGCCGCGCACGTCGGTCGAGTGGTAGGGCCGAAAATTCGCCGATCCGAGCGCCCGGGCGAGGCCGGCCGCGAGATCCTCCTCGGCGGCCGCGAGCGTCACCGCCGTCGGCAGGCCCTGCGCGACATCGCTCGCGAAGCTCGGACCGGACAGAATAGCGGCGCGGGCGTTCGGCAATGTCTCGCCGATGACCTCGGTCATGAATTTGTGCGTGCCGCGTTCGATCCCCTTGGCGCAGGCGACGACCGGCGTACCGTCGCCGAGCCGGCCGGCGAGCGGCATGAGCGCGGCGCGCAACTGCTGCGCCGGCACCGCGACGAGCAGCACGTCGGCCTGCGCGCGATCGATGCGGCCGGTGATCGTCACCGTGCGGTCGAGCGCGACGCCGGGCAGGCGGGCCGACTCGCGCGTCTGCGCGATGCCGGCCGCG
>CAYVBN010000119.1:0-8638 GCA_964449645.1 uncultured Hyphomicrobiales bacterium | reverse complement strand
AGGCGCTGATCGAGATCGAGGCTCCGGCGTCCCGCATGGCAAAGCCCGGCGACCGCGTCGGCATCGCCATCAGGCGCGGCCGGGTGTTCGGCGGCTGAGCGCGCGACCGCCACGTTGCGGCGGCATTGAACCTTCCCGCGGCCCACAACGACCAAGAGGTAACGGACCGCAACAACCCCTGCGGTCTCGGCGATGTCGCCCGCAAGCCCAGACGTCGGTCGGCGCGTGCGCCCCCATCCACCCCCGCGCCGATTCGACCGGCCCGCCCGAACCCCGTTCGGGCGGGTCGTTGCTTTCTCCGGTTGACAGCCGCCACCCCTGATCGAGCAATCTCAGGCGGCCGATTCCCGCGCCGCAGGCGGCTTCGCGGCGGGCGGGCCAGCGCATGATCCGGCGAAGCGGATACCGGTTCGCCGCAGAAAATGCGACAAACGCGAAAGTTGGTGCGGGATCCGATTCCATGACATCGGAACGCGCTCCGGGAACGAGGCAGGGAGGCTCTGGTGTTCCGATCGATCGCCACCGTATCGCTGGGAGGAACACTCGCAGACAAGCTCACCGCCATCGCGGCGGCCGGGTTCGACGGGCTCGAGATTTTCGAGAACGACCTCCTCTATTTCGACGGGACGCCCGCCGATGTGAGGCACATTGCCGGCGACCTCGGGCTGCGCATCGTGCTGTTCCAGCCCTTCCGCGACTTCGAAGCCGGGCCGCGCGAGCGCCTTCAGCGCAATCTCGATCGCGCCGAGCGCAAGTTCGACGTCATGGAGCAGCTCGAGGCCGACCTGATGCTGGTATGCAGCAGCGTCGCTCCGGATGCGACGAACGACGACGCGCTCGCCGCCGCCGACCTGCATGAGCTCGGGCAGCGCGCGGCGCGGCGCGGGCTGCGCATCGGCTACGAGGCCCTGTGCTGGGGCCGGCACGTCAACACCTGGCGTCATGCCTGGAAGATCGTGCAGGAGGCCGATCATCCGGCGGTCGGCCTCGTGGTCGACAGTTTCCATACGCTCGCGATCCGCGACGACGATTCCGGCATCGCGGAGGTTCCGGGCGAGCGCATCTTCATGGCGCAGATCGCCGACGCGCCGCTGATCCAGCTCGATCCGCTGTCGTGGAGCCGCCACTTCCGCCTTTTTCCCGGCCAGGGCGCCTTCCCGCTCGCGCGCTTCATGCGCAACGTCATCGCCTCCGGCTATGGCGGTCCGGTCTCGCTCGAGATCTTCAACGACGAGTTCCGCGCCGCGCCGCCGCGCCCGACCGCGATCGACGCCATGCGCTCGCTCATCCTGCTCGAGGAGGAGCTGATCGCCGAATCGGGCGTCAAACCCGCGAGCCCGGTCGTCGCCGGCATGCTCGCCCCGCCGGCTCCGCCCCAGTGCCACGGCTTCGAATTCGTGGAATTCGCCGTCGACGCGGAAACGCGGCCACGGCTCGCCGCCATGTTCGACGCGATGGGATTCACTCAGGCCGGCGTGCACCGCTCCAAGGACGTGAGCCTGCACAGCCAGGGCGACGTGCATCTCATCCTCAATGCCGAGAAGGATTCCTTCGCGCATTCCTATTTCCTGGTCCACGGGCCGTCCGTGTGCGCGCTCGCCTTCCAGGTCGACGACGCCCAGCGTGCGACCGAGCGGGCGCTGCGCTACAAGGCGCAGATCTTCCGCGGTCGTGTTGGGCCGAACGAGCTCGTGATCCCGGCTATCCGCGGGCTCGAGGGCAGCCTCGTCTATCTGGTCGACCGCTTCGGCGCCGAAGGAACGATCTACGACGTCGACTTCGTGGCGCCGCCGACGGCGGCCGACGATCCCCGCGATTGCGGGCTCAGGTCGATCGATCACGTGGCCCAGGTGATGCCGCGCGGACAGCTCGACGGCGCGCTGCTGTTCTATCGCTCCGTGTTCGGCTTCCAGGCCGAGCCGGCCTTCGAGTTGATCGATCCCTATGGACTGATCCAGAGCCGGGTGGTGGAGAACGCCGACCGCACGGTGCGCATCCCGCTCAATGCCTCGCTCAGCCCCAACACGACCAGCGCCCGCTTCGTCGCCACCTATAGCGGCGCCGGCGTGCACCACATCGCCATGACGACCGAGGATATCTTCGCCACGATGCGGACGATGCGCGCGCGCCACGTGCCGCTGCTCGACATCCCGGCAAACTATTACGAGAATCTCGCCGCGCTCTACGATCTCCCGCCCGAGCAGATCGAGGAAATGCGCCGCCTCTCGATCCTCTACGACCGCACGAGCACGGGCGAATTCTTCCACGCCTACACGCTCGCCTTCGACGGACGTTTCTTCTTCGAATTCGTCCAGCGCCGGGGCTATGACGGCTTCGGGGCGGCCAATGCGTCGGTCCGGCTCGCCGCCCAGGCGATGCACGACACCGCGCGCACGGCTCCCCGCATGACCGGCCAGACCGTGCCCTAAGCTCATGATCCCGCCCGTGTCGGCTTGACAGGGCCGGGCCGGCTTTCCTGTATGCCGGACGGCTTTCGGATTTGAAGTTCCTCTCAGAGTTCGCTGCACAATCTTGGGACTTCAAATCCGCCACACGAGTGGCGCGGGGGAATGCAATGGCGGTCGAAGGTCTGTCGCTCAATCTCGGCACCGTGCGGCGGCAATGGAACCTGCGCGAGGCCGTCGAGGCTTGCGCACGGCACGGCTTTGCCGGCGCCGCGCCGTGGCGCGATCAGGTCGAGGCGACTGGCATCGGCGAATCCGCCCGCATCTTCGCGGCGAACGGCATCCGCGTCACCGGCTATTGCCGCGGCGGCATGTTTGCGGCCCTCGACGAAAGAGGCCGGCAGGCGGCGATCGACGACAACAAGCGCATGATCGACGAGGCGGCCGCACTCGGCGCCGAGTGCATCGTGATGATCGGCGGCGGGCTGCCGAAGGGCTCGCGCGACATCGCCGGCGCACGGGCGAGCTTCGCCGACGGGATCGCCGCCGTGCTGCCGCACGCGCGCGCCTGCGGGGTGCCGCTCGCGCTCGAACCCCTGCATCCGATGTACGCGGCCGATCGCGGCTGCGTCACCACGCTCGCCGAAGTCATCGGCCTCTGCGACGCACTCGGGGACGGCGTCGGCGTGGCGGTCGACGTCTATCACGTCTGGTGGGACCCCGATCTCGAACGGCAGATCGCGCGCGCCGGCGCACGCATCATCGCCCATCACATCTGCGACTGGCTCGTGCCGACGCGCCACCTTCTGACCGACCGCGGCATGATGGGCGACGGTGTGATCGATCTCGCCGGCATCCGCGCCATGATCGAGAAGGCCGGCTACCGCGGGCTGCAGGAGGTCGAGATCTTCTCCGAGGACTGGTGGGACCGCCCGGGCGACGAGGTGCTGGCGACCGCGATAAAACGCTACGAGACCGTCTGCCAGCCGCGCACCTGACCCTTTTCGCGTCGTTCGGTCGCTTGCCTTGGAGCCCGTGTTTTGCATTCATACGCAAAGCAAGGCCGTCGCGGGACGGTGGCATGTGCCGCGGTTCCGATCGCAATCAACCACGCGCCTGCGGGAGGAACCCCATGTCCCGGCCAATCTTTCGGCTAAAAGCCTTTTTGCCGCTTGCTTTCGCGATGTCGCTCCTCGGCGGAGCCGCGTCGGCGCAGCAGATCGAGGTTAAGTTCGGTCACGTCGGCGAGCCGGGCTCGCTGTTCGATCGCTCGGCGCAGGAGTTCGCCAAGCGAGCAAACGAAAAGCTCGGCAACAAGGCCAAGGTGCTGGTGTTCGGATCGAGCCAGCTCGGCGGTGATTCCGAGCTTCTGAAGAAGCTCAAGCTCGGCACCGTCGATCTGGCACTGCCTTCGACTGTAATGTCATCGCAGGTCGCGCTCTTCGGCATGTTCGAGATGCCGTATCTGGTCAAGGATCGCAACCACATGGCGCGCATCCGCGACCAGATCGTGGTGCCGACCCTCGAACCGGCGGCGCAGAAAGCCGGCTATCGCATCATCGGCGTCTGGGAAAACGGCTTTCGCCACATCACCAATTCCAAGCGGCCGATCGTCAAGCCCGAGGACTTGCAGGGACTGAAGCTGCGCGTTCCGCAAGGCGGCTGGCGCGTGAAGATGTTCCAGGCTTACGGGGCGAACCCGAGCCCGTTGGCGCTGTCGGAAGTCTTCGTCGCGCTGCAGACCGGTGTCATGGACGCGCAGGAAAATCCGCTGGCCCAGATCTATCCGTCGCGCTTCTATGAAGTTCAGAAATATCTCTCCCTCACCGGCCATGTTTACACGCCGGCTTACGTCACCGCGGGCCGCAGTTGGGACAGGCTCCCCGCCGACGTGCAGAAGGTGCTGAGCGATACCGCCAAGGAAATGCAGCCGGTCGTCGCCAAGATCGCGGCTGATCTCGACGGCGAGTATCTCAAGAAGCTCAAAGACGCCGGCATGCAGGTGAACGAGGTCGACAAGGACGCGTTCATCAAGGCGAGCGGCAAGATCTACGAGGAGTTCGCCAAGGAGGTGCCGGAGGGCAAGCCGCTCGTGGACAAGGCCCTCGCGCTCGGCAAGTCGTCCTGATAATTTTGTCCCGCGGCACGTGGGGGATTCGTTGGTGATCAACAGGGCTCGCGCGGAGTTCGGGCGTCTGCTCGAAGCGATCGTTATCGCGCTCGTCGCCGCGCTCACCTTGCTGGTCATCGCAGGCTCCGCGTTCCGCTATCTTGGTAGCGCGCTCTCCTGGTACGACGAACTCACCTCGATCGGCATGGTATGGCTGACCTACTACGGGTCGGCCCTCGCGGCCCTGAAGGGTTCCCACATCGGCGTGCCGGGCTTCGTCAATGCCATGCCGCCGCGTGCGCGTCTCCTCACCACCTTGTTCGCAGAAGCCTGCGTATTCCTCTTCTTCATCGTGCTGGCGGTCACCGGCACCGAGGTGCTGGTGATCCTCGGCAACGACGGCATGGTGAGCCTGCCATGGGTTCCGCTGCGGCTGACCCAGTCCGTCATCCCGATCGGTGCGGTGCTGTTCATCATCGCCGAGGCGCTGCGATTGCCCGAGGTGCTGCGTGAGGCCCGCGGAGCAGGCTTCATCGACGTCGAACTCAAGGAGGCGCTCGAGCACGCCGGGCAGCCCCTGCCGACCGCGACACCAGAGAGCAAGCCCGCATGACGATCGGCTTGATGCTCGTCGGCATGCTGACGCTCGCGATCCTCAACGTGCCGATCGCGATCGCGCTCGGACTCACCGGCATGGCGGCCATCCTGCTCATTCAGGGACCGGACATGCTGGTCAACGCGGCGCTCGTGATGTTCGACGGCGCGTCGAACTTCTCGCTCACCGCCATTCCGCTGTTCATTCTCGCCGGCGCGATCATGAACGCGTCGTCGATCTCGCGCCGTCTGATCGCCTTCGCGTCGGCCGTCGTGGGGTTCGTGCGCGGCGGCCTGTCGATGGTGGCGATCGGCGCGTCGGTGTTCTTCGCCGAGATTTCCGGCTCGGCCGTGGCGGACGTCGCCGCGCTCGGCACGTTGCTCATTCCGGCGATGAAGAGCCGCGGCTATTCCAAGGAAGTCGCCGCCGCCGTCGTTTCGTCATCGGCGAGCCTCGCCATCATCATCCCGCCGTCGATCCCGATGATCCTCTACGCCGTGATGGCGCAGACCTCAGTGGTGAAGCTGTTCGTCGCCGGCATCGTGCCAGGGCTCATCGGCGCCGTCGGCCTCGCGATCGCCGCCTACATGCAGGCGGTGCGCTACAACTTCCCGATCGAGGAGCGGTTCCGGCTCGAGCGCGTGTGGGCCACGTTCAAGGACGCGCTCTGGGCGTTCATCCTTCCGGTCGCGATCCTCGGCTCGATCTTCGGCGGCATCGTCACCGCCACCGAGGGCGCCGGCATGGCGGTGATTGCGGCGATCTTCGTCGGCGGCGTGATCTACCGCGATCTCGACTTAAGGGAGTTGCGCAAGGCCTGCGTGGATGGCGGCGTGCAGACCGCGGTGGTGATGCTGCTCGTCGCCTCCTCGGCGCTGATTGGCACGTTCCTGACCGAAGCGCAGCTTCCGCAGGCGCTCGCGCACGCCATCACGGGCGTGACGACCAACAAATACGTGGTCCTGCTGCTGCTCAACATCGCATTCCTGATCCTCGGCATGTTCCTGCATTCGGCGGCCGCGATCATCCTGGTGATCCCGATCGTGATGCCGATGGTGATGGCGGTCGGCATCGACCCGATCCATTTCGGCCTCGTCGTCACGCTCAATCTGGCGATCGGTCAGCAGACGCCGCCGGTCGCGAGCGTGCTGATGGCTTCCTGCACCATCGCCAAGGCCGATATCTGGGAGACCACCAAGGTCAACCTGCCGTTCATCGCGGCGCTCTTGGCCGTGCTGATCCTGTGCACCTACGTGCCGTTCCTCTCGCTCGGCCTGGTCGATTTCTTCTACGGGCGGTAGATACGGCTCTGCCGTTGACCGTCACCGAGATTCCTCGCCAGCAGTAGCGCCCCTCACCCGGCCCGCTTCGCGATCCGACCTCTCTCACCGGCGGGGAGAGGTGAACACGGGGGGGCACATCATCAATTCAAAAGAATTCAAATCTCCCATCGAGGCAAAGTGCAGGTTCGTTGTCGATTTCGCGGACCGGAAGGCGAAGCGTGCGTTTTCTTCACCTCGGCCCGTTGGGGAGAGGTCGGCTTCCGCAGCGAAGCGAAGGAAGTCGGGTGAGGGAGAGCAAACATTTCCAAAAACGACAGCGAAGCACCGAACGAGTGCTCGCATCAGCGCGCAGCCTGCGCCGTCTCCACAGCGCGCGCCAGCACGCGCGCGACGTGCACGGCCTCGCGTCCGGTTCCGTCGCGAATCTGTTGGCGGCAGGACGTTCCGTCGGCCACCACGATCGCGTCCTCCGGCGCCTTGCGCACGGCCGGCAGCAGCGACAGCTCGCCCATGGCGAGCGAGACGTCGATCGTCTCGGCTCCGTACCCAAAGGCGCCCGCCATGCCGCAGCAGCTCGAGTCCACGGCCTCGACCGCGAGGTCGGGAACGAGCCGGAGCACCGATTCGACGGCGCTCATCGCTCCGAACGATTTCTGATGGCAGTGCCCGTGCAAAAGCGCGCGCGCGCCGACCGGCGCGAGTTTCGGGGCGAAGCGGCCCGCCTGCGCCTCGCGCGCCAGGAACTCCTCGAACAGGAAGGACTGCGCGGCGAGACGCTCGGCGCTCCGGCTGCGCAGCAGCGCCGGAACCTCGTCACGGAAGCCGAGCACACAGCTCGGCTCGAGACCGACGACCGGCACGCCGCGCGCGATGAACGGCTCGGCCGCCGCCAGCACGCGTTCCGCTTCGCGCCGCGCCTCGTCGGTCTTGCCGACCGACAGGAACGTCCGTCCGCAGCAGAGCGGGCGCGCGGAGCCGTCCTTGGGCGCGGCGACATGCACCCGATACCCGCCGGCGGTCAGGACCGAGATCGCCGCATCGAGATTCTCGCGCTCGAAATAGCGGTTGAACGTGTCGGCGAAGAGCAGAACCTCAGGGCCGCCGTCGGAGCCGCACGCCGGCCGATCGCGAAATCGGTCGGCGCGCCAGCACGGCAGGGGTCTGCGCACGCTGAACCCGAGGAGCGTTTCCGACAGCGCCGCGGCGCCCGGCAGCTTGTCGCGCAGATTGAGCAGCCACGGCATCCTGGCGGCGAGCGGCGCGTAGCGCGGCAGATAGCCGACGAGGCGATCGTGCAGCGACAGGCCGAACTTCGCAGCGCGAGCCGCCTGCACCTCGATCTTCATGCGCGCCATGTCGACGCCTGTCGGGCACTCGCGCCGGCACGCCTTGCAGGAGACGCACAGCTTCAAGGTCTCCGCCATCTCGTCGGACGTGAGCGCGTCAGGACCGAGCTGGCCGGTGACGGCGAGCCGCAGCGTGTTGGCGCGCCCGCGCGTGACGTCCCGTTCGTCGCGCGTCACCCGGTAGGACGGGCACATGACGCCGCCGGCGAGCTTGCGGCAGGCGCCGTTGTTGTTGCACATCTCGACCGCGCCCTGGAAACCGCCGCCCGTGCCCGGATAGGCCGACCAGTCGAGCTCGGTCGCGATCTCCTCGCCGTGATAGCCGGGGCCGTAGCGAAAGTAGGCCCGGTCGTCGAACTTCGGCGCGCGCACGATCTTGCCCGGGTTGAACAGGCCGGCAGGATCGAACCGGTCCTTCACCTCCTCGAAGGCCCGCACGAGCCGCGGCCCGAACATCTCCGCATGAAACTCCGAGCGCACGAGACCGTCGCCGTGCTCGCCCGAATGCGAGCCCTTGTATTCGCGCACGATCGCGAAGGCCTCCTCGGCAATCGCCCGCATCGCCTTCACGTCTTTGTCCTGCCGCAGGTTGAGCACCGGCCTCACGTGCAGGCAGCCGACCGAGGCGTGCGCGTACCAGGTGCCGCGCGTGCCATGCTTCTCGAACACCTGCGTCAGCCGGCTCGTGTAATCGGCGAGATGCTCGAGCGGCACCGCGCAGTCTTCGACGAAGGAGACCGGTTTGCCGGCGTCCTTCATCGACATCATGATGTTGAGGCCGGAGGTGCGGACGTCCGTGACCGCGGCCTGCAATTCGGGGCTCAGCACCTCGACCACGCCGCCCCATTTGGCGCCCGGCTTGTCCCAGCCGAAGCCGAGATCGCCCATCAACTCTTTCA
>CAYVBN010000118.1:0-4642 GCA_964449645.1 uncultured Hyphomicrobiales bacterium | reverse complement strand
CTGAACGGCCCGGCCACCGAAGCCGCCTGCATGCGTGTGCTGGGGCTCGCCGGCATCCAGGTCGTCGCAGTGCGCGCCACCGAGGGCGGCTGCTGCGGCTGGTCGGTCGTCGCAGCCATCAAGAAGCGGGCGGGCGAGGGGAAGAACGCCATCGCGGCGCTGCTGTCGCTGCCGGTCGTCAAACAGGCGGTCGTCACCGACGACGACATCGACATCTATGATCCCGACGAGGTGGAGTGGGCGATCACGTTCCGCTGCCAAGCCGACAAGGACATCGTGATCCTGTCGGGCATGAAGGGAAAACACGTCGATCCGAGCGTGCGCCCATGGGATCTCGCGCCCGGCCAACTGCCGACCACGTCGAAATTCGGCATCGATGCCACCATCCCGGAGGGTATCCCGGCGTTCCGCTATGAGCGAATCGTGCCGGCTTTCGACGCCGCGGTGCGCGTGGAAGACTATCTGTCATGAGCGCGGCGACGGACGCGGCGCTCGTCGCCAAGATCGAAGGGCTGCTGCGCAAGCCCGTTTATTTCCGCGACGTGCTCGCCGCCGTCGCCGATCATCCCTATCGCGCCATTCTGTGTGCCTGGAGCGACATCCGGACGCGCCATGCGCTCTCGCGCGACGAATTCGGGCGTTACTGGTTGGAGACGCAATGATCGCCTGAACAGATATTTTGGGAGAATGCCATGATGCTACGGCGCTTTGCGGTCAGTGTGGCGACGTTGTGCGGCCTCTTGCTGGTGCTTGCGAACGGCGCCCAGGCCGAAACGAAAGTCCGTTTCACGCTCGACTGGCTCCCCGGCTCCTACCATGCGCCGTTCTTCATCGCGCTCTACAAGGGCTACTACAAGGCCGAAGGCCTCGACGTCACCATCGATCGCGGCAAGGGATCCGGCCAGGTGGTCCGGCAGTTGGCCACCAACGTCTATGACATCGGATATCCGGACATCAACGTGCTGATCGAGTTCGTCGCCAAGAACCCGAACATCGCGTTCCCGGAAGTCATGATGGGCTATGAGCAGAATCCGTCGGGCCTGTTCTTTCTGAAGTCGAGCGGCATCAAGAGCATCAAGGATCTCGAGGGCAAGACGCTCGGGCCGGTCGCAAACGACTCGACCTACAAGACCTTGCCGGTCTTCGCCAAGCTCAACAACTTCGACCTCAGCAAGGTGAAGGTCCAATTTCTCGAGCCGGCGCTGCGCGAAGCCCTGCTGATCAAAGGCCAGGTCGACGCCATTACGGGGCAGTACTTCCGTTCGGTCATGGACCTGCACGGCCGCGGCGTGAAGTTCGATGATATCGGCTATTTCCTCTACAAGGACCACGGGCTCGATCTTTACGGCAACGGGGTCGCGGTCTCGCCGGAATTCCTGAAGGCGCATCCGGATGCCGTGAAGGGGTTCGTGCGCGCGACCATCAAGGGCGCCAAGGACATGATCCACGACCCGCAGTTGGCGGTCGACATGGTGGCGAAAGCGGAGCCGCTGCTGAACAAGGAGCTTGAGCTCGAGCGATTGAAGCTGGCGCTCGAATGCTGTATCGCCACGCCCAACGTGCGCAAGAACGGCTACGGCGGCATCGAGGACGCGCGGCTCGGCCGCTCCATCGAACTCCTCAGCGAGGGCTACGAGTTGCCACGCAAGCCCACGGTGGGCGAGATTTTCAACGGTTCGTTCCTGCCCACGCCGCAGGAACGGATGATCGAATGACACCGGATACCTTATTATAGAATTATAGATGCGGTCGGCCGAGGTCGGACCGGCCCCGTCCCGGCGCGACGGCTTATGCCGGTTCCGGCAGATTTGCGGTTGCATTTGGCGGCGATCGGTCAGATGAGATGACGGATCGAAGCTGAGCGTTACGGCAGATAGGAGCGATGTCCGAACTATCGAGGGTCTACGACCGGAGCCGCGTGCCATTGTACATCCAGGTGGCCTCCGTCCTGCGCCGCCGGATCGAAACCAAGCAGTGGCACCCCGGGCAGAAAATCCCGACCCTGGTCGAGTTGGAACAGGAGTTCCAGGTCGCGCGCGTGACCGTGCGTCAGGCGGTCGACATCCTGCGCAAGGAAGGCTTGCTGCGGTCGCAGCAGGGCCGCGGGACGTTCACCGCCGAGAAGTCCGCGGATCGCCATTGGTTCAAGCTCGCGACCACCTGGGACGTGTTGATCGAGTCGATCAAGAACAACGTGCTCAAGCGTATTCGGGTGACGGACGCGCCCGAGTTCCCGGTTCTGCGCGACGGGGAGGGGCAGCTCGCCGACCGCTACGTCTTTCAGCGCAGCGTCCAGTACAAGGACGCCGAGCCCTACGGCATCGTCAATCTGCATCTCGCCAGCGACATCTACAGGCGGTCGCCGGACGCCTTTCGCCACCATCCCGCCCTGCCGATCATCGCGGCCCGGAAGGATATCCAGATCCGGCACGCGCATCAGACGGTGGTGATCGGCAGCGCCGACCCGACGACGTCCGACCTGCTGCGGATCGCGCTCGGCGCGCCGACAGCGGAATGCCGATGCGTTCTGATCGACCGCCACGACGTCGCGATCTACGTGGCGGACATCATCTACCGCAGCGACGCGATCCAACTGCACATCGACCTGCTCGCGCACACGCGTGCGGCCTCCGGCAACGGCCGGAGCCCGAAAACGGGCAAATCGAAGCGTGCCGCGCGGGCGTCCCGGTTGCAACGCGTATCGTCCCAAGATTAGGATCATAGGATCGAGGAGGACGACGCGGAGCGGCAAGACCGCGTCCGCGCGTGCTTCGGGGTGAGCCGGACGGGTTCCGGCTCGCGCGCGGGAGTACGTCGCGATGGAAGGGCAGGGCGTCGGAGCGCGCCTTCTCCGCAAGGAGGACGAGCGTTTCATGCGCGGCCGAGGCCAGTTCGTGGCCGACCTGCGCCTCGCGGGCATGAAAGACGTCGCCTTCGTGCGCAGCCCCGTCGCGCATGCGCGCATTCGCCGGATCGATGTGCCCGAGCGGCACAAGGGCGCGGTGTTCACCGCTGCCGACCTGACCGACGTCAAGCCGATCCGGGCGGTGTCGGGTCTCAAAGGCTTCAAGCCTTCCGAACAGCCGCCGCTCGCGGCCGACAAGGTGCGCCATGTCGGCGAGCTCATTGCGATGTGCGTCGCCCCAAGCCGTGCGCAGGCCGAAGACGTCGCCGCTGCCGTCGCACTCGACCTCGACGAGCTGCCGGCCGTTCACGACATGCTGGCCGCGCGCGATCCGAACTCGGCTTTGCTGCACGAGCAGTGGGGCGACAACGTTTTTCTCGAGACCCTCGTCGACATCGGGATCGACAAGGCGCTCGACGCGCCGATCAAGGTGACGCGCGAGATTCGCACGTCGCGGCAGTGCATGGCGCCGATCGAGGGACGTGGCGTGGTCGCCGTGTGGGATTCCCGGCTCGACCAGCTCACCGTCTATTCAGCCTGCCAGATGCCGCACATCGTGCGGACCGGCCTTGCCGAATGCCTCGGCCTCGACGAGGGTCAGGTGCGCGTGATCGCGCCCGATGTCGGCGGCGGCTTCGGCTACAAGGGCATCCTCCTCGCGGAGGAGATCTGCCTCGGCTGGCTGGCGATGCGCTGCGGCCATCCGGTGCGCTGGATCGAGGATCGGCGCGAGCACCTCACGGCCAGCGCCAATTGCCGCGAGCACCACTATCGCATCACCGGTTATGCCGACCGCGACGGCACGCTGCGCGGCATCGACTGCGAGGCGGTGGTCGATTCCGGTGCCTATTCGGCTTATCCGTTCTCGGCCTGCCTCGAAGCCGCGCAGGTCGCCAGCATCCTGCCGGGTCCCTACGACTTTCCGGCCTATCGCTGCCGCACCTATTCGGTCGCGACCAACAAGTGCCCGATCCTGCCGTATCGCGGGGTGGCGCGTACGGGCGTGTGCTTCGCGCTCGAGCTCGTGCTCGATGCCATCGCGCGCGAAGCCGGCGTCGAGCCGCACGCATTGCGCGCCAAGATCCTGGTCAAACCCGAACAAATGCCGTTCACCAACATCACGAAGAAGAATTTCGACAGCGGCAACTATCCGGAATCGCTGCGCCGCGCCGTGGCGGCGGTCGACATCGCGGCCGTCCGCGCGCGCCAGCAGCGTGGCGAACCGGATGGCCGTCTGATCGGGGTCGGGGTCGCGACCTACTGCGAGCAGGCCGCGCACGGCACCTCGGTCTACTACGGCTGGGGCATCCCGATGGTGCCCGGCTACGAGCAGGCCACCGCACGCCTCACGCCCGACGGCGGATTGGAGCTGCGCGTCGGCGTGCACTCGCACGGGCAGAGCCTCGAGACGACGCTTCCGCAGATCGCGCATGAAGTGCTCGGGATCGACGTCGCCAAGATCAAGGTCGTGCATGGCGACACCGCGATGACGCCGTATTCCACCGGCACCTGGGGGTCCCGCTGCGCGGTGATGGCCGGCGGAGCGGTGTCGGTCGCGTGCAAGGAGCTCGCCAAGCGCGCCGCAAGGATCGGGGCGCGGCTGTTGCAGACGAGTCCCGAGAACGTGACGGTGCGCGGCGGCGAGGTCGTCGGTCCGCAGGGCTCGATCACCCTCAAGGAGATCGCCGCCACCTGGTATCTCAAGCCGCAGAACCTTCCGCGCGACGTCGACACCGG
>CAYVBN010000117.1:0-15257 GCA_964449645.1 uncultured Hyphomicrobiales bacterium | reverse complement strand
TGCAGCCGGTCCCGGGATGGCCAAGATTCTTGGCCAAGTGAGCGAGGGGCGCCGGCAGATGCGGAACCCAGGGGTCGGTAGCGGAATGTACGTCTTTTTGCTCGCAATCGGTGCGGTCGCCGCGGTCGTTGGCATGTTCCTGATCACCTTCGGCGTGCCGATACACGAATTCAACTTCGGCAACACGCTGATCGTCGCCGGGACGACGACGCTGATGGGCGGCCTATTGCTGATCGGCATCGCGCTCATGGTGCGTCAGTTGCAGCGGATCGCCGAAACGCTCGCGGCGCGGCCCGCCGGTCGGCCGGTGCGCGCCGTTTCGCCGGATGCCGCGATGCTGCGCGAGAGCGGCGAACCGGCCCCGGCGCGTGGACCCGCCCAGGGACCTGCGCCGGCCCGCATTCCGTTCCCGCCGCGGCCGCCGGAGCCGGTGCGCGAGCGCTCGGGGGAGCCGCGGCTCGCGCCCTTGCCGCCCGACGAGCATGAGGCGGAGGAGGCGAGTCCGGACCGCGTGCGGCCGAACATCGTTCCGATCCCGCGCAGCGCCGAACCGCCGCTCTCCGAGCCGGAGAACATCCCGATCTTTCCGCATATCGGCGGGCGTCCGGCGGCGCGCGGGGCGGCCGGCGAGGGCCGCAGCGAGCCGAAATTCGAGGCGCCGCGCCGTCCGAACGTCGTTCCGGGCGGGCGCGGCGAGAAGACCGCCGGCCCGCGCTTCGCGGCGGCGGGCGAGCGGCCGTTGCCCGACACGCCCGGCCGCGGCAGCTTCTTCGATGCGGTGTGGCCGGCGGGATCGAAGGGCAAGAGGTCTCAGGAGCCGGGCGGTCGTTCGAGGCCGGAGCCCGCGCCGCTGCCTGGCCGCGCCGGGGCGAACCCGCCCGATGAGGATCCGATGCCGTCGATCGTGCGCGCCCCGGGCGCGCCGGCCCCGGTTCCAGAGCAGCGGCCGGCATCGATCCTCAAGTCCGGCGTGATCGACGGGATGGCGTACACGCTCTACACGGACGGCTCGATCGAGGCGCAGCTCCCGCAGGGGCTCATGCGCTTCGATTCCATCGAGGCGCTCCGCGTCCACCTCGAGAAGAGCGCATGATCTATCGGGCTGGCGCCGTGACCTTGATGGCGAACGCGTAAGCGAGCGCCACCTCCTTCAGGCGTTCGAAGCGGCCCGCCGCGCCGCCGTGACCGGCTTCGAGGTTGGTGCGTAGCGCGATCAGGTTGTCGCCCGTCTTGCGGCTCCTCAGCCGCGCCACCCACTTGGCCGGCTCCCAGTAGGTCACGCGCGGATCGGTGAGGCCGGCGAGCACGAGCATCGCCGGATAGGCCTGCGCACGGACATTGTCGTAGGGCGAATAGGCCTTGATGGTGTGGAACGCCTCCGTGTCGACGATCGGATTGCCCCATTCGGGCCATTCGGGCGGCGTGAGCGGCAGCGTGTCGTCGAGCATGGTGTTGAGCACGTCGACGAACGGCACTTCGGCGATGATGCCGGCGAACAGGTCGGGCCGTTCATTGGCGATGGCGCCCATCAGCATGCCGCCGGCAGAACCGCCCTGGGCCACGACTTTCGCCGGCGAGACCACGCGCTCGCGGATGAGATGTTCCACCACCGTGATGAAGTCGCGGAACGTGTTCGGCTTGGCGGCGAGCTTGCCCTCGCGATACCAGCGCCAGCCCTTTTCCGTGCCGCCACGCACATGCGCGATGGCATAGACGAAGCCCCGGTCGACCAGCGAGAGACGGTTGGTGCTGAAGGAGGCCGGAATGGAGAGGCCGTAGGCGCCGTAGCCGTAGACGAGCGCCGGCGCGGTCCCGTCGAGCGCGACGTCCTTGCGATGCAACAGCGAGATCGGCACGGTCTCGCCGTCCGCCGCCCTGGCGAACAGCCGGCGCGTCACGTAGGCCGCGGGGTCGTGGCCGCTCGGGACTTCCTGGCGCTTGCGCAGCACGCGCGTGCGCGCCGCGAGGTCGTAGTCCCAGGTCTCGACCGGCGTCGTCATCGACGAATAGGCGAACCGCAGCACGTCGGTCGCGAATTCGAGGCCGGGATCCATGCCGAGCGAATAAGCCTCTTCCGCAAACGCGATCGTGTGCTCTTCGCCGCTCGACAGCCGCCGCACGACGATGCGCGGCAGCCCGTCCTCGCGCTCGAGCCAGACCAGCCAGTCCGCCAGGACCGTGAACGAGAGGAGGTAGACGCCGGGCCGGTGCGGGACGAGGTCGGTCCAGTGCGCGCGATCGGGTGTGCGGAGCGGCGCCCGCACGATCTTGAAGTCTTCGGCGCCGTCCGCATTGGTGCGGATGACGAGGGACGGCTCGCCGTCGAGCGCCGGGTGGTGCTCGATGTCGTACTGCACGCCCGTCTCGCGCGCCGCCACCAACGTCGGCACGGCGTCCGGCGCCGACAGATCGATCAGCCGGCATTCCGACGTCTCGTGGTCGTGCATCGAAATGACGGCGAACCGGCCCGACTGGACCTCTGAGACCGAAACGAAGAAGCCGGGTTCGCCGGCCTCGAACACCAGCACGTCCTCGCTCGCGGCTGTGCCGAGCTTGTGCCGGAACACCTGCGTGGGGCGATGCTGCGGATCGAGCCGCACGTAGTAGAAAGCCGCTGCGTCGGCGGTCCAGACCGGCGCGCCCGACACGTCCGGCAGGACGTCGGAGAGTTCGGCGCCGGTCGCGAGATTGCGGACGCGCAGGGTGTTGAATTCCGATCCGGCTTCGTCAGCGCTCCATGCGAGATAGCGGTGATCGGGGGAGTGACGCGTCCCATCGAGCTGGAAGAAGGCTTTGCCCTGGGCGAGCGCATCGCCGTCGAGCAG
Source organism: uncultured Hyphomicrobiales bacterium (assembly GCA_964449645.1). Classification (GTDB taxonomy): domain Bacteria; phylum Pseudomonadota; class Alphaproteobacteria; order Rhizobiales; family Xanthobacteraceae; genus CAYVBN01. Next base: position 12,432 of record CAYVBN010000117.1, on the reverse strand, counting down.
GATCTCCTCGCCTTCGCCGTCGCGCGGCTTGCGGCAGATCAACGGATGCTCGCCGCCTTCACGATGGCGGCTGAAATACGCGTAAGGGCCGTCCGGTGTCGGGACGCTGGAGTCGTCCTCCTTGATGCGGCCCTTCATCTCGCCGAACAGCGCCGCCTGCAACTCCGCCGTGTCGGCGAGGACGGCATCGGCGTAGGCGTTCTCGGCCACCAGATAGGCGCGGATCTCCGGATCGAGCGCATCCGGATTGCGCATGACCTCCTGCCAGTTCGCGGCCCGCAGCCAGGCGAACTCGTCGCGCAGCTCGACGCCGTGCCACCTGGAGGTGTGCTCGCGCTGCGGCGCGTGCGGTTCGGGCGGCGATTGAGGAGAGCGAGTCAGCATCGCGGGTCTCGGCATCTGATGGGGAAGCGCCTTCAGAGGCGTCCGGCTGGGCCGGAGGGCGCCGATGAGGCTGTTGCGGCAGCGTCTCTCACCTAAGGAATGGCGGGCCCGACCTCAAGCCAGGAACGTCGGAGCCGGTCAGCCCGGCCTCTGGCGCGTGGGCGCAGTCAAGTCTACCCCGTCGCAGGTATCTTGCACTTGACCCGGGAAATTCAGTCTGGTTGCTTCTGTGATCTTCTGTTTTTCTTGCAACTAGGCCACAAGCATTGTATTTGTAGTAACGGTCATAGAAGTTCCGATTCGTATTGCGCTCCACGCGCAAAGGGATGGTTTCGCCGGGAATCCCGGGCGATGCTGCGGTCCCCCGATCGGGCAATCCAAAAGATCGACGGCCGAACGCGCAATATCGGGCCGCAGAATAAGCAGGGTGGCAACAGGGTGCGACAATGGACAATACACATTCCGGCAACTTCATCGAGCTAACGGCGGATATCGTCTCGGCTTACGTCAGCAACAACACCGTACCGGCCGGGGACATTGCGGCTCTGATCAACCAGGTTCATTCGGCCCTGATCCGTGTGTCGTCGGGACAAGCAGAGGTTGTGGCGGAGCCGTTGAAGCCGGCGATCCCGGTGAAGAAATCGATTTCTCCCGAATACATCGTGTGCTTGGAGGACGGGAAGAAATTCAAGTCGCTCAAGCGGCATCTGCGTACCCAATCCAACATGACGCCCGAGCAGTATCGCGACAAATGGGGCCTGCCGCCGGATTACCCGATGGTGGCGCCGAACTATGCCGCCGCGCGCTCCCAGCTCGCCAAGCAGATGGGGCTCGGCCAGCAGCGGCGTCGCCGCTCGAAGTAGCCGCGAAAGTCCGGTCGTCGTCGATCGCAAGCCGCCGCGCATGCGCGGCGGCTTCGTGATGTCAGATCATGAGCAATGAGGGTGCGCGCCGGGCGCCGTTACATGGCGGGCGCAAGCGCGGCCCGGGCGTCGGCGCGAATGCGCTCGACCATCGAGCGCAGGCCATTGGACCGCTGCGGGGTGAGGTGCTCGCGCAGCCCGATCCGGTCGAACAGCGCCAGCGCGTCGGTCGCCAGAATGTCGCGCGCCGGCTTGCCCGAGTAGAGAGCGAACAGGATCGCAATCAGCCCGCGCACGATGTGGGCATCGCTATCGCCCCGGAAGGTCAGCACGGGCCCGTTCGCGCCGTGTCCGACCTCGGTCGACAGCCACACCTGGCTGGCACAGCCCTGGACCTTGTTGCGGTCGGTCCGTTCGCTCTCCGGCAGCGGCGCCAAGGTGCGCCCCAATTCGATGACGTAGCGATAACGGTCGTCCCACTCGTCCAGCAGCGCAAAATCGTCGGTGATCTGCTCGATGGTCATCACGTCTTCCACGGCGCGACATGCCGGCGCCTGTCTCAGATATGAGTTATAGCCCGGCTTTTCGCCACCTGGAGCATTTTCCGGGAAAGCCGGTACGCCTTAGACCAAATCCCAGATCTGGGGCGCGTTCCGATCAGTCGAATGGGAACGCAGTCGAGGAGATCCGCGTGCATGCGCCGTCGCTCGGGCGCGACCCCCGGCGCCTAGAACGTGCGGAAATCAGGATAAGGTTCGGACCGAAGCGCCTGAGATCAGACGGAATTCTTGCCCTGGGCTTCGTTGCGCGGGTGCGGCCCGCGCCAGGAGGGCGTGATGTCGGCCGGCGTCAGGGTGTCCTGCGAGGCCTTGCCGGTCGCCCCGCGGCCGAATTTGCCGGAATCGCCGCCGACCGAACCGGTGACCTGGGGGGCGATCTTCTCGTTGAAGAACTCGAGCAGTGTCTTGGCCCCGGCCTGGACACGCTGCCCGAAGGCGATGGCCGCCTGGGTTCCGACCGCGCAGGCCTCAGGCTGCCGCACGCAGAACTGGCGCATGTCCGACACCGTGGCGCCCGCGGCCGAGACCGCTTCGCCGGCCGAGATCTGCGGGCCGGAATCCTGCGAACGGTCCTTCGATTCCCCCGAAGGCAGGAGAACCAGGACGACGCTCAACCAGAACGCCACGCGCAACAAGAACATCATGGTCCCGCCCCTCTGTCCTTTCCATGAGGCCTCTGTGACGAGGCCTTGTCCCCAGGCCGGGAGACGCTAGCCGGAAAGCGTTGAAGGTCCGGTTGGTTCCGCACCGCGGAATTTAAGACAATTTGAACAAATGAGCTTTGTCCAAAGGTGCGCGGGATTCAAGCGTCCGATTCGCCGGCGAGTCGCCCTCTCGTCGTCCGCAGGCTCGGGAATGCGCGTGTGGCGGGCTCAACCGACGATTCACCATGATGGACGAATGCTGGCGCGCGGAGGTGCGGAAACGGGCCGGAAACGCCGCGCTTCGCCCGCCGGGCGGGCTTCCTTAGCGTTCGCTTAATGGCCCTCTGAGACGATCCCGGCGTCGAATTCAGGGGAGCGCGCCGACGGGGGTCGGGCGTGCGTTGGGAACGTGGGACGTCTCGAGCCGGTCAAGCGCTATATCGGCACGCTGGTTCATCCGTCGGCGCAGCGCGATCCGGTCCTGGCGGCACGCCACCGGACTTTCATCGCCCCGCGTCTGTTCGGCGGCCTCGTCGCGTTTGCGGCATTTCCGGCCTACATCGCCATCGAAGGCGTCCCGGAGGTGCTCGGGGTCACGGCATTCGCCGCAGCGATCGTGCCGATTCTCGCGGCCTATGTCCTGTCGCGGACCGGCCGCTACGAGGGCGCGCACCTGCTCTCGTGCACCTCCATTGCGGGCTTTGTCACCTTGCTGTCGGCGCAGACCGGCGGGATCCACTCCTTTGCGGCCGTCTGGCTCGTTCTCGTGCCGGTCGACGCGGCCCTGTCGTGCTCCCGCCGGGTCATGGCGGTGGCCGTCGCCGTGGCGCTCGCCGCCATCGGATGTCTCGCCGGATTGTCCCACGCCGCACTGCTGCCGGCCCCGGCACAATCCGGGCACGTGGCGCTCGCCGCGCTCGGCATCCTCGCCGCGATGCTCTACGCGACCGGGCTCGCGCTCAGCGTGGAATCGTTCGTGCGTAACAAGCTCGCGCTGCTCCGCGCCGGACGCGAGCAATATCGGCTGCTCGCGCAGGAGATGAGCGAGGTCGTCACGCGCCACAACCACAAGGGCGGCGTCTTGTTCGCGTCACCTTCGGCCGAGCGGCTGCTCGGCGTCGCGCCCGCGACGCTGCTCGGGCACGGGCTGTTCGACCGGATCCACGTCGACGACCGGCCGGCCTATCTGTCGGCGCTTGCCGAGGCGGCAGCCGGCGGGACGCGGCAGTCCGTCGAGCTGCGCGTGCGCCGCGAACCGGCCGACGGCCAGCCGGTCGACTTCGTCTGGATCGAGATGCAGTGCCGGCCGCGCGACGCCGACGAGACGACGGCGAACAATTCGCATGCGCGCGAGGTCGTCGCCGTCATGCGCGACATCGGCGAGCGCAAGGCCCGCGAGCAGGAATTGGCCGAGGCGCGGGAAGCCATCGCGCAGGCCGACGAGAGCAAGAGGCGCTTTCTCGCCACCATGAGCCACGAGCTGCGCACGCCGCTCAACGTGGTCATCGGATTTTCCGAGATGCTGGTCGGCGAGGGGAGGCTGCAGCTCGACGCGGAACGGCGGCGTGAATACGTCCGGCTCATCAACGATTCCGGTCATCATCTGCTTTCGCTCGTGAACGGTCTCCTCGACATGTCGAAGATCGAGGCCGGCACGTTCGAGATCACCACCGAGCCGTTCGCGCCGGGGCCGGTCATCGTCAATTGCTGCGACCTGCTGGCACTGCAGGCGCGCGAAGCGGGGCTCACGATTGCCGTCGATCCGGCGCCCGATCTGCCGGAGATCGTCGCCGACGCGCGCGCCTTCCGGCAGATTCTCCTCAATCTCGTCACGAACGCGATCAAGTTCACGAACCGGGGCGGCCGGATTCGCGTCGGCGCCCGCGCGTACGGGTCCACGCTGTCGATTTCGGTGGAAGACAACGGCATCGGAATCGGTGAGGACGATCTCCCGCGCCTGGGCGATCCGTTCTTTCAGGCGCGCTCGTCCTACGGCCGCAGGCACGACGGAAGCGGGCTCGGCCTGTCGATCGTCAAGGGCCTCGTCCGCCTGCACGGCGGAGAGGTCGATATCAGCAGTCGGATCGGGAAGGGGACCTGTGTGATGGTCAACCTTCCGCTCGATTGCGAACGCGCGCGCAGCGCCGACCCGGCGCGCCTGCCAGCGCCTTCGGGCGAGGCTGCGGTCGCGCCGGCGCGCACGCTTGAATTCGAGACCCCGGTGAGAAAACGTGCGTAGACAAGGCGGACGACAACGAGCCTCCGAGGATGACGAGGACGCGGAGGAAACGCGGCGGGCGCGCCTGATGCGCCTCGTGCTGCGGCATCCGCTCGATTCCTTCGTCAGCCTGGTCGCGGCCGTCGCCGCGACGACCATCGTGGTCAATGCGCTTTTCCTCCAGCCCGGCCCGCATCCCGCGCCGATCTTCGCCATCCGCCGCCCGCCGGTGTCCTCCGGCGATGCGACCGGATCGCTTCTGCCCGTTCCGCGTCCGCGTCCCGGCGAAGCGGCGGGCAAGTCGGATGCGCTGCGGTCGCGGACCGACGTCGTGTCCGACATCCAGCGCGAGCTTTCCAAGCGTGGCTTCTATGACGGCCCGGTCGACGGCGTTTACGGGGCGAAGACCGACGGTGCGGTGCGCGATTTCGAACAGGCGGCCGGACTCAAGCCCAGCACGGAGCCGAACGAGGCGCTGCTGCAGGCGATCGCCAGGTCCTCCGCCAAGGCGCGTCCGCAGACGGCCCAGATGGCCCGCCGGAACGACCCGATCGCCAACCTGATCGCGCCGTCGCGCAAGGTCGTGGCGATCCAGCGTGCGCTCGCCGATTTCGGCTACGGCCAGGTGAAGTCGACCGGGATCGTCGATGCCGATACGCGGGCGGCGATCGAGCGGTTCGAACGCGAGCGCCAGTTGCCCGTCACCGGCCAGGTCTCGGACCGTCTCGTCCGCGAGCTCGCCGCGGTAACCGGCCGCCCGCTGGAATAGGCCTGTCCCACGTTCCGGTTGCCGGAGCGCTCGGCAGGGTCTGTCGGGCGGATGAACTCGTTGCCGAACATCCGTCCCCAACCGCTTTCGGGCCTGATCTTTTCCGAAACCGGTGTCCAACTTTCGGGATCATGACCTAAATTGATGTCGGAGCCGACGTCATGCGTCTGAAATCCGGCATCTGGGTTGCCGCCTATATTCGCCGTTGCCACATCGAGGGCGCTTTCGCGGCCGTGCGCCGGCGCGGCGCCGATGAGGCGGGGGCGATCTTCGTCAAGATCGCCCGGCTCGACGGCACCGCCGAACTCTACGGTCCGGCGCCGCAGACCGCCTTCGAGGAGGCGCGCCCGGGCGATCGTGCCTTCACTCCCTGCCTGTCAAGCCAGCCGGCGCCCGAGGGGGACGTCGAGGCATATCTGGCGCGCGAGATCCGCTTCGATCCCGATGTGTGGATCGTCGAGGTCGAAGACCGCGATGGCAGGCACTTTCTCGATCAGATCGTGCGCTGACGCCGGTCGGGCGCGGGCCTGCCGCGCTCTGCCTCGCGGGCGGGCCGCCCGGCCGTGCGCTCGGCTTGCGATTCCGGCGGCCGGAAAAGGGAACGATAGGTGCGCAGCCTTCGTTCACCCGCGTCCACCTGGCGCCAGATCGCCACGAGGCGCAGCGCTCCTTCCAGCTCGAGCGTTTCGTAGAAGGCCGAGAGATCGTACACGCGGTCGACCGAATGGCCGATCGCGGGATTCACGAACAGCAGCACGCGCTGCAGGATCTCGACCGGCATCGCGACGGCCTTCGCCGCCGCGAGCAGCGGTTCTCCGTGCGGATCGGCGACGATGCGCTGCGCCTTCTCGTGCGAGATCTCGAGCACCTGTTCGAGCTCGCGGATGAACTCGCCGGGCCGGTTCTGCAGCGCCGCCATTTCGAGCCGCCGCACCGCGTCGTTCGCACGGCTGCGGCGGATGGGAGTCGTCGCCGGCGCGATCGCGCAGGCCAGGTTCGACAAGATCAGCCGGCGCTCGGCCGGCGTCGCGGAAAAGAAGAGCTCGTCGAGCTCCTCGGCCGACGGAGGCGTTCTGGGAACGGCGAGGTGTGTGCTCTGCGCGGCGTTCCTTCCGCTTGGGGTCCCGGCGAATGAAGCGGCGAGGGGACGCGCAGCCTCCGTCCCTTTCATCGCGGCGCGCACGATATTCGCGACTTCGGGGGCATCGCGCGCCAGCCGTTCGAGCACCGCCCCGGGAGCGGCCGGATAGGAGACGAGGCGCTGGGCCACCGCGGCCTTGGTCGGCGTGTCCACCGCATCGAGCAGACGCAGGGCGAGTTCGGTGAAGTGCCGCTCCTCGTGCAGAGGATGAAACGGCCGCTGGACGTAGAGATCGGTCAGCACGCGCAGGAGCGTCGGCCTGATGTCCACGCCGTCGTGGCGCGTCAGGTCGAGCAGGCAGTCGAGGTTCGGAAAGGTCGGCGGAGTCACCAGGTTCCCCTTCGGGGGTACGCATCCGTGTCCGGATCGTACGGCAACGGCGTTAGCGGACCGTTAACCATGTGCACGCCCTAATGCGGAAAGACTCGGCTGCTCGCACCGGCCGTCCGGCTGTGGGCGAGGGCAGGAGGGGGCACATGGGATCCGTCATCATCTTTCCCGAAGCTCGGCGCGTCCTGCGCATCGCAACCTCGACCGTGACGCCGGCGGAAACCGGCTCGGTCGTGATACTTCCGGTCGTGCGCATCGAGCGACACGCGAACGAACCCTCGGACGGACTATCTGATGATTCGAGCGGTTCGGGAGGTGGAAAACGGCGCGGACGTGCGACGCGATAACGACAGTCGCCTCGTGCGGATTGCCGGCAACACTTCGCGCCCATTTTCTCGCGGGCAAGTGCTGCGAAAGAGTCCAGCCGTGGCCTGCGTGCTCGCGTTCCAGCTCCTTCTCGCCGGCTGCGCCAACGGCGACTTCGGCCGGCCGAAGGCCTGGCTCGTCCATGACGACATTCACGACTGGGTCGGCGTCGAGGTCGCGGCCGCCGAAGGCATTCCGCCCTCGGCCTTTCCGCTGACCGACGACGAGCGCCATTTGCGCGATCTCGCTTATCCGTTGATCGAGCCGCCCTACGACCGCAATCGCTGGTACAGCATTCTCAACGAATATGGGCTGACCGAGGCGTTCCATCCGGACGCGCCGTTCGACGACACGGCTTATGGCAGTCGTTTGCTGGCCAAGCCGTATCGTTCCGCCAACGGGCGCTATGCCAAGCTCAACGAGGACATCCGCAACGACGTGATCCGCATCGATCCGTTCTTCGCGGTCGCACGCCGCGTGCTCGACCTCGACTCGAAGCGCGTTCAGAGCATGGCCTATGTGTCGCGGTTGACGAAGGGCGAGCGGTTCGACGCCGCGGCGCGCAATTCCGAGAACACCCTCGTGGTCGCCTGGGTCCAATGCTCGTTGCGCCAGCGCGCCGCTTCCTTCCGCTATGCGCTCGAGCATCTCGTCGTCGCGACGCCGTCGCCGGTCGCCGTCGACGTGGAGCGCTCGCTTCGGTTGCTCGAGGTGCGGATCGGAGAGAACCGGCTCGTGGCGGAGCCCTATGCGTGCCCCGTGCCGGTGCCGGCGGTGGCACAGGCGGTGCCCCCGGGCAGGATCATCTCGAAATAGCGGTCACGACTGCGGCTGGCACTGTGCGCCTTTGAGCGAGGCTTCCGCCATCGCCATCATGCCGGGTTCCGGGCTGAGCGCGCGGATGACGATGAGCCCGGTCGTGGTCGGGGATTCGACGATCAGGCGGTCGGCCGCCGTCACTTCCTCGTCTTCCGGCAACTCGGCCCGCTGGCGGCTCGTCATCAGGTCGAGCTCGATCACCCGCCGCCCCGCCGCCCGATCGTTGATCGCGTAATAGGCGACGCCGGTGCGCGTATAGAACGACACCGAGGTGTAGGCCTGGCTCACCGGGACCGAGAGCTTGAGCGAGCCGTTGCCGAGATCGTAGCGGCACACGGCCGCGGCGAAGGCCGGATCCATGAACGGAATGATTTCGGCGCCCGGCTTCGGCACCGGCAGGGGAACCACGGCGTTCACCGGCGTGATCGGGGCGAGGCGCGAATAGGCGTCCTGCGTCGCGGTGCGCGGCAGGGCGAGGACCGTCGTCAGGTGGACGATGCCGCCGAGCAGGACGCCGCCGAAAATCCACAGCAGCCAGCGGATCATCGGCAGGTCCCCCGGGTGATGGCCGGCATCGGCGCTTCGCGCTCGGCCGGCGTGGCGACCCCGATCTGCGTGTCGTAGAGCCGCAGGACCAGCAGATAGCGATCGGTGCCGCCGGTCGGCAGCCAGTTTCCCGGCCGCGCGCGCGGCGCGACCGCGATGACGAAGCTTCCGTCCGCCCGGCGGACCAGCTCCTCGCTTGTGAAACCCTCGCGGTCGACCGTGTTGGCGACCAGTCCGCCTTCAGGCGTGTAGAGGGTGAGCGTCCAGAAACGCGCCTTGGGAGTCGTGCCCTCGACCAGCACGTCGCAGCGGCCGTCGAGCGGCTGACCGTGATCGTCGGTCTTCGCCACGAACGCGACCCCGTCACCCTGGCCGATCGGCAGCTCGCCGCTGCGCGCGATCCCGGCCCGCGCATAGGGATCGATGTCGGCGGTGCCGGTCTTCGGCCACGCCTTCCAGGCGCCGAGCGTCACCGCCCCGAAGGCGGTTCCGCGCGTGAGGGCAAACCATGTCGAGCCGAGGCCGAGCGCGGCGGCGACGACGAATGACAGCAGCGTTCCGAGAAGCAGTCGCACGATCGATCCGTCAAATCGCCTGCGCGAGTCGAGTCTGCAGCATGGCAAACCGCCAGCGCCAGGACCACCGCACGTGAGAAATCCCCGCCACGATCATCTGTCGTCCGAGCGCGCCGCCACTCAATTGCCGCGTACCGGCTGATCGCCCGCCGACGCGAATGCGTCGGAGCGGTCGTGGTCGGACGGCATCGGCGGCTGCGCGCCGGCGAGCGGGCCCTTGGCGGCGATCAGCGCACGCGAGCTTTCGTCCATCATGCGCTCGATCCGCAGCAGGACCTGCGCGCCGCGGTGGCTCAGCATGACCGGGTGAGGGGGCGGCGGCGTTCCCTTGCCGGACGCGTCGGCGATTTGCGGCGCGGTCGGCGCCGGGTTGGGCGGCAGCCCCGGGAGATTCTTGAGTTCGATGCCCTGATGCGCGTAGGCCATGATGTCGTGCCACGTCTGCGCCGGAAGCGAGCCGCCCGTCATGCGGTTGAGCGGGCTGTAGTCGTCGTTGCCGAACCAGACGCCGCACACGAAGTTGCCCGTGTAGCCGACGAACCAGGCGTCACGATAGGCGTTCGTGGTGCCGGTTTTCCCAGCCGCCTTGATGCCGGGCAGGATGGCGCGCCGGGCGGTCCCGTTCTCGACCACGCTGTTCATCATCCCGACCATCTGTGTCGCGACCTGCGGGGGAATGGCCTGCTGCGGCTTGGGACCGTCACGATCGAACCGCCAGATGGTCTCGCCGTTGCCGGTGCGGATTTCCAGCACCGTGTGCGGGGAAACGGCCTTGCCGAGATTGGGGAACGTCGCATAGGCGACGGTGTGCTCGAGAACGGTCACCTCGTCGGCGCCGATGGGCAGCGAGGGGGTGTCGGGCAGGGGCGTGTGGATCCCCATCTTGCGCGCGGTCTGCACGATCATGGCACGACCGGCTTTCGGGTTGCCGTGGCCCAGCAGGATCGAGAGCCGGACGGGCACCACGTTGATCGAGCGCGTGATCGCCTGGATGAGCGTGACGGGCCCGGAGAACGAATGGCCATAGTTCTGCGGGCACCAGTTGCCAATGCAGATCGGAGCGTCGGGCACGACCGACGTCGGCTTGAACCCGTTCATCAGCGCAGTCGCATAGACGTACGGCTTGAACGACGACCCGGGCTGGCGCATGGCGTCCGTCGCCCGGTTGAACTGGCTCGCGCCGTAATCGCGTCCGCCGACCATCGCACGCACCGCGCCGTCGAGATCGGCGACGACGGTTGCCGCCTGTGAGGCGTGATACTCGCGTCCGTACTGGCGCAGCGCGTTCTCGACCGCGTTCTCGGCCGCATGCTGCAGGTTCATGTCGAGCGCCGTGCGGACCACGAACGCCCGCTCGGTGACCGACTTCGGCAGCGTGTCGACGATCTTCTTCACCTCGTCGAAGGCGTAGTCGAGATAGTAATCGGGGGCGCCTTCGTCGCGCCGGTCAATGGCGGTCGCCGGATTCCGCCGTGCGCCGAACACCTGGCCCTCGGTCATGAATCCGGCCTCGACCAGGTTATCGAGCACGACATTGGCGCGGGCGCGCGCGGCCGGCAGGTTGATATGCGGGGCGAACCGCGTCGGCGCCTTGAACAGGCCGGCGAGCATCGCCGCCTCGGCGAGGTTCACGTCGCGCACCGACTTGCCGAAATAGTACTGCGCCGCCGCGTCGACCCCGAAGGCGCCGCCGCCCATATAGGCGCGATCGAGATAGAGCTTGAGGATCTCGTTTTTCGACAGCCGCGTCTCGAGCCAGATCGCCAGGAAGGCTTCCTTGATCTTGCGGTCGAGGGTGCGCTCGTTGCTCAGAAACAGGTTCTTGGCGAGCTGCTGGGTGATCGACGAGCCGCCCTGGACCACGCCGCCGGCGCGCGCGTTGGTGACGAGCGCGCGGAAGATGCCGCCGACGTCGATGCCGAAATGGTCATAGAAGCGGCGGTCTTCGGTTGCCAGCACGGCCTTGATGAGATGGTCCGGGAACTGCTCGAGCGGGACGGAATCGTTGTGCTTGATCCCGCGGCTGCCGATCTCGTTGCCGTAGCGGTCGAGGAACACCACCGAGAGATCGGCTTTCTTGAGCCAGTCGTCGTCGGAGGTCTCCTGGAAGGCGGGGACCGCGAGCGCCAGCATCAGCATGAGCCCGACGGTTCCGAGCGTGGCGGCCTCCGACAGCGGCTCGACCAGGAGCCAGCGACGCCAGCCGCCGACATGGAAACGGTCCATCGTGTCGGAGAAGCGCTCGTAGAGTTCCCGAGCCCACAGTCCGGTGCGGTAGAGGCCGAAATCGTTGCGCGCGTCGAGGTCGAGCAAGACGCGTTTGAGGCGCCGCTTCCATTCCTCCTGCGTGTCGTCGTCTGGCAGCCAGTTGCGCAACTCGGGAATCCTCGGCCCCGACAAGACGAAACGGCGTTTCGTCCCCGAAGGTTCATACTTAGCCGAAGCCCCTCGGCCGGCCAATGACCCTGAGGTCACAAGTACGAGCGAAGTAAAGGGGCTAAATTATCTCCGGAACGCTAAATTATCTCCGGAACTGGGAAAGGCCGCCTGTACCGGCCTCCCTTTGGACCGAATTCTTAACGTAAGCCTCGCGTGGCGCCGGAGGCGGGTCTAACTAGAGACCCAAGGAGCGCGATTCGATGGCGGACGAGGTTCCATTCTGGCAGCGGAAAAGCCTGGTCGAGATGACGCCGGCCGAATGGGAGAGCCTGTGCGACGGGTGCGGGCGCTGCTGTCTGGTCAAGCTCGAGGAGGAGGACAGCGGCCGGATCTACTTCACCGACGTCGGCTGCCGCCTGCTCGACGGAGAGACCTGCCGGTGCCGCGACTATCAGAATCGTTCCGAGCAGGTGCATGACTGCGTCCGCCTCGGCCCCGAGAACGTCGGCAAGCTCGCATGGCTGCCAACGACCTGCGCCTACCGTCTTCTGGCCGAGGGACGTGATCTCTATTGGTGGCATCCGCTGGTGTCCGGCGATCCGGAAACCGTGCACGCGGCAGGTATTTCGGTACGCGGGCGTGTCGGCGCCAGCGAAGACACGGTCTCCGAGGACGAGCTCGAAGATCGCATCGTCAATTGGCCGCTGAAGATCCCGAAGAAAGCGCGGCACCCGCCGGCCGCCGCTGCACCGGCGCGCGCCAAGGCGCGCAGGGCGTAGCTCCCGGAACGCGTAGCGTCGTGTTGGCTCGCCCGTCGGCATAGCGGCTCTGCGGGGAA
>CAYVBN010000116.1:0-14838 GCA_964449645.1 uncultured Hyphomicrobiales bacterium | reverse complement strand
GGGGCAAGCTCAGGTGGGAGGTAATCGAAATAGCTGATGCCGATGGCCAGGACCACGCGGCGTGACGCGAACGTCTCGCCGTTCCCCAGCTCGATCAGGAATCCGTTGGGCGTCCGGGACAGCGCCTTCACGGACGTGTTCTCGAGATCGGGCACGAACCGCTTCTGGAATTCGAGGCCGTAGGTGTTGAAGGTCTCGATGGCGACCGGAAGCCCGAGGTCCGAGTACGGAATGCCGCGCTCCCGGCAGAAGCGCTCCAAGGTGAACTGGCGGTCGGGATCGTAGAGGCTCGAGGCAAACCCCTCGGACTTGAGCAGCATGCCCTTCGGCATCTGGGCGGTCCAACTGTGCATCGGACTGCCGACGGTGCGATGCTCGACACCCGCGCCCCGCAGATAGGCCGCGATGGAAAGGCCGTAAGGTCCGGCTCCGATGACGGTCACGTCGGTCGAATCACGCATCTCTGCCTCTCGTCTTTAGTTTTTCCGTCCGTCGTCGAATGGGTCGGCGATCACACGCCGTTGGCGATGGCCCGCAGCCGCGGCGGCGTCGCCGGGCGGTCCGTCAGCGCAGTTCCAGTTCTCGTAGCCGGTTGAGGACGATGTCGCGCGCGTCGAGCGGAGCCGCTTGGGCGGCCTGATCGGGAACGACGCCGGGCACGCGTTCGGGCACCTGTAGCCGCTTCACCGCGAGACACGCGCGAACGAAATCGGGCTCCTCCCACGGCACGTCGTGGTAGCCGGTAGAGAGATACTGGCTGTCGCGCGAACGCGAGAGCTCGTCCGGGAAGAGGGCGACCGTGCTCTCGCTGATCGCGGCCGTGCGTTCGCGCGGCGTCGTGCCGGTCAACTGGCCGAGCAGGACCGCGGGAAGGTCCGCACCGTTCGCGAACGGGATATGGAAAATGGGCGTCGTGCGGGGATTCATCTCGATGAGCCACGCACGGTCGTCCGGATCGATGATGAAATCGAACCCGCAGAAGCCGCTGGTTCCGAGCCGCCTCACCAGGCGCTCCGATGCCGACCTGATGCCAGGATGTTCGATGGCCCGCACCACGGTTGCAGGCCCGTTCGGATAGATGACCTCGATCACTTCGACGGTCACGCCGGCAAGGATCTCGCCCTTCCAGCAGAGGAGGGCGCAATTGGCCGGACGGCCGGGGACGTATTCCTGCAGGCTCACCGCGCGCTGCCGGAACCGAACCCGGCCCATGAGCGCTTGCGTCGACTTCTGATCGACGGTCAGCCGGAAGACGTCCCACCAGTTCTTCGGAATGGTGAGTTCGGCATAGGCGGCGAGCGCCTGCGCCCTGTCCGTTGCGACGCGGACACCGCTCCCGGCCCAGGTCTCGTCCTTCTTGAGGACGATCGGATACCGGCTCGCGTCAAGGGCGCGCATCAGTTGAATGGGGTCGCTGACGACCGTGGTGTGGGGACAGAGAACACCCATCGACAGCGCGAGGGGAATGAGCTCGCTCTTCCTGCGCGCGACGTCGAACGAGTTCGGGTCGCCCATCGATCGTTCGATGACGGCGCAGACGTCCGCGGGGCGGTCGCATCGCAGAGCGCCGGACACGATCTGGCGATGGATCGCGTGCAGCAGGGCCGTCGCCGGGTCATCTGCACACGCCAGGAAATCCGGGTTCCAGTCGAGGATGGCGTTCAGGACCGGTCCCGCCGCCAGGAAGCGGCGATATTCGTAATGCCGTTCGACCGCCTTGACCTTGCGAACCACGCTTCCTTCGGGGGATACGGCCGCGACCTCGAACCCGGCTTTGGCCAGCGCCAGCGCCCCCCGGCCCGCGGCCGGCAGCCCCTTCATCGAGGTGACGAATAGAAGCCTGGGTTTCTTCATGAACATACGCTGCACAGAACTCACGACTGACCGGATCGGGGCGAGTGGGGCGGGATCCTGGAAACTCAGGACGGCTCAAAACGACCGACGCGGGCGAGCTACCGCCCCGTTTCAAGGTCGATCCGCCGACTGTGGGGCTCTCCTTGGTAAGAAGCTATCACTTGCTTGGGCCCGACAACAATCTGCCCTTTGGGACCCAGTTAACGAGCAACACACCTGACCGGTCGGTCCGCGAGACACGCTTGCCCGCCGGCGTCCGCCAAGACGGCCGGCCGTCCGATCCCGGCGGTATAATATGACAGAGTTAACCATAATAGAGCGGTGCCGCGTCAGGCGGTTTACCGCGATTATCTGTCGGTGGCGGACGTTGGGTTTCTTCGTGGCGAGACGCAAAGAACATTGCTAATCTTGTGCATTCCGAGGCGATCTTCAGATAGGCGGCAGTTATCGTCATGAGTCACGACGCGATCTTTTCGAGTTGGCGGCAGACCGACACGGCCCTCTGGGGCAATCAACCGATCAGCATCACCCACCGGTTGCACGAATCTCCTCTGTTCGCTCAGGAACAGCTCGCCGCGCTCGTCGAGAGCTATCCGCGCCAGCACTACAGCATCATTCACATGGGCGCGCAGGGAACGAACCATCACTTCTGGCGCGAAGGCGATCTCGGCGGCCTGTCCGGCCGCGAGGTGATCGAGGCGATCGCCAAGGGCCGCTTGTGGCTGAACCTGCGCCAGCTCAACGTCGTCGACCGCCGCTACGGCGACATGCTCGAAGCGATGTTCGACGAGCTGCATCAGAACATTCCGGGCTTGGCCACCTATCGGCACGGCTGCGGCATTCTCATCTCCTCGCCCAAGGCGCAGGTCTATTATCACGCCGATCTGCCCGGGCAGATGCTGTTCCAGATTTCCGGGCGCAAGCGAATCTACTTCTACCCGCCGCAGAAGCCTTTCCTTGCGCCGGAAAACCTCGAGCACATCGCGGTTTCCGGGCTCGAGGTCGATATTCCGTACAGCGAATGGTACGACGAGTACGCTCGCGTTTACGAGCTCGAGCCGGGCAAGATGGTGCATTGGCCGCACACGGCGCCGCACCGCATCGAGAACCACGACTGCCTCAACATCTCGATGACGGTCGAATATTCGACCGACACGATCCGCCGCGCGTACATCGTCAACTACGCGAACGGCATTCTGCGTTACGGCCTGGGCTGGACTCCGCGCAGCCGATCGATCTCCGGTCCGTCGTTCTGGACCAAAGCGGTGCTGCAGCGGTCTCTGCGCAATGCGTCGTGGATGCGGAAGAAGAAGGCGTCGAACAGACAGATCCAGTTCAAGCTCGATCGAATGTCTCCAGGTGCGATTGTCGAACTGTCGAATCCGTAATGCGGGATCCGTTGTTCGTGCATTTTCCCGCGGGTGAGTGATGTCTGAGACGAACGATTCGGCAGGGGCGCTCCCTGCGCCCGGCCTGATGCGTGAGGCCGCGGCCGTTCAGTCGCCGGCGGCGCCGGCCGGAACGCGCAGCGTGGCCGCGCTCGCGGGCCGCACGAGCCGCATCAGCCGGACGGACACGCGCTACCAGGTTCGGGTGGACCGGGGCTTCGACGTCAGCCGCTGGCGTGAGCTGGCGGACAAATATTCGGCGACCGCATTCCAATCGGCTCATTGGCTCGAGACCTGGTACGCCACCTTCGGCCGGCATGCGGCCGATCCTCTGCTCGTGACCATCACGGACCGGAAGGACGGCGCGCTCGCGGCGGCGCTTGCGCTCGTGCGGCGCGCGGAACCGGCACTCCGTGCGCTTGAATTCGCCGACGCCGGCGTGAGTGACTACAACGCCCCCATCCTGGGCCCCGCGGCCCCGACCGATCCGGCCGACGCGCGATCGATGTGGACCGCGCTCCGCTCCGCGATCCCGGGCGTGGACCTCGTCCGCTTCACGAAAATGCCGCGCGAGGTTGAGGGACGCGTCAATCCGTTCGTGCTGCTGTCGCAGGCTCACGCGGGCTCGTTCAGCAGCAACGCGGTGTCGATCGAGGGGAACTGGGAAGCCTACCTCGCCAGCCTGGAGCGGGTATTTCGCAAGGAGCTGCGCCGCTATTGGCGCGTCTTCGAGAAGCACGAGGGAGCGCATTTCCGCCAGGTCACCGAGCCGGACGAGGCCGCACGTGTTTTCGCAGAGCTCGAGCGCCAGCAGTGCGCGCGCCGGCGCGAGGCCGGACTGCCCTACGTTCTCGATCAACCGGAGTTCGCTGCCTTCTATCGCAAGCTGACGGCAGACGGGATTCCACCGGGCGATGTGGTGCTCACCGCATTGATGTGCGGCGAGGAGGTTGTGGCGGCGTTGCTCGGCATCACGCGAAAAGACCGCTACGTCATGGTGCGTATTTCGAGCGGCTCGCGCGAATGGGCCAACTGCTCGCCGGGCCGCCTCGTCATTGTCCAGACCATGCGCATGCTGCATGAGCGCGGCTACAAGGTGTTCGATTTCTCAATCGGAAACTACGATTACAAGCGGCGGCTGGGAGTTGTCGGCCAACCCTTGTGCGACTTCGTCGTCGCGCTTTCCCCGCGAGGCCTGCCGTCGGTCCTCTACGACCGCGCCGGCCGCTTCGTGCGCAGCCATTCGCGATTGAACGCGCTTGTACATCGCCTGCGCGGCCCCGGCGCGCACAAGGCTGCAGACGCCAAGCGCGACGATTGAAGCTAAGAGCGGCGATGCGTCCGCGATCAGCTCGGAGGTCCACCGCCTCCTGAGGCCCGCGCCCTGAGTCGTTTGAGCACCCCCCAGGCTCGCGTGTCCTTGAACTTATGCCGCAACCCGCGTTTCGCGAGCATGGCTGCCTTGAACGCGTAGCCTGCCGGGGTGACGGGAACCAGCGCCCGGTGAAGCGTCAGAGCCAGATCCCGGTATTCCAACTTGTATGGTTCGTCCCCGATGCCGAAATCGAAAATCTCAATTCCGTTTTCGAAACTCCATTCGATAAGGTGCTCGAGAAGGAGGCGTCCGGGGGCGAAGCGACTCCAATCGTCCTCGTAGCTCGGCATCAAATGATAGAAATGGTTGCGGACAACCAGGCCCCAGTGGGTGGCAACGGCTTTTCCGTCAACCTCAAGAGCGGAAAGGTGAACCGGGCCGTTGCCGTCAGAACGCTCCGTCAGATCGATGAAGTAATTGCGGAAGCTGCTGTCGTCGAACCAATTGATGCCGATCGTTTTCAGATAGCGCTGACCCTTCTGGCGGATCATGGCATCCAACAGCTTTCGCCGTTCGGCGGCCGTTGACGCAATGACGAATTCCACCCGGCCCAGGTCGGCGAGCCTTCGCCGGCGTCGAAGAGAATCGTTGCGCCGCTTCAATGGAAAGCGGGCGGCGGAAAACTCGGTCCACGTTCCGCTGAGCGTCGCGATGTGAGCCGAAGGAGGCTCGGCCTGGGCGCCGAGCACAAGCAGTGGATTTGGAATCGCGCCGACCTTCATGGGCATCTTGTCGAAGATGGCGACGTCGAAACTCGGAAGTGCCTTTCTTATATCATTCCAGAAATCGGCAACCGCCGATCGATCGAATTTAGTCCCTTCGGGAAAAATGATCGGCGCGTTGTAATCGCAGACTCCCCCATCGAGAAACGTCAGAACTCGCAGTCCGTGTCTCCGTTCGATGCCGAGCGGCAGCAACATGACGGGGCGGCCGAGACGATCGAAGACGGCGATGAATTGAGGTTTTGTGCCCCGGGCGGTCCCGATGCTGTTGCACCAGACTTCAAGCACATCGGCACATTGAAATACGTGATATTCGGCCGGGCTCGGGCTATTGGTGCGAGGCCAGATGCTCGAGAAGGAGCGAAGGTTGTCGCTGACAACCACGCTGAACGATTCGCGTGCGGGTCGTCGCGCTGTCGCCGCCGGCGCGATGAGTGCCGTCGGACCTAAACTCGGGGCCATTCGCTCGTTCCGATTGGGTTTCTGGACGTGTGGGGTGGGTTCGCTCGTGCCGCGCAAGTCTTAAAGAACCGGCTCAAGATCGGGGCAACACGGAACTGCCACAAACTGAGCCCCTCCACCTGCAGTCCAGACCGTCTGTGCGTACGTGACTTTAGAACAGCAAACCGCGCCCGTTCACGTTGGTTCCGGGCAGCGGCCGCATTTGTCTACAGGTTTTGGACCGTTTGAACAATTCGTGCGCCCGAGGCGCATCACGGTATTATAGTACTTCCGACTCGGGGCGAAGCTCCGGGGTGTGGCATTGCCCGATGCGGACGCCATGTCGGGCGTGACGGACCGGGAACCCGGAACGCCACCGCGAGCACGAATGTCATCATGATCTCCGACCCCTTGGTGGAGAATGTGTTGGCGCTGAGGCCCACAACCAGGAAGGTGAGCAGCGCCATCTTGACCTCGATCGAGGTGCCGCGCGCGAGCGTGTAGAGGGCGTAGAGGAATCCGCTCACGAGGCAAGCGGTGCCGACCAGCCCGAATTGGAAAATGAACACGACGATGGAGTTTTCCACGGTCGGCAGGCGCAGGGTCGACAGCGCGATGCGGTTGAGGGTCTGAAGGCCGGCGCCGAAGATCAGGTCGCGCCAACTGATGAAGTCGAACACCTGCAGAATGACGACGCGCGTCTGGGCGCTGGCGTCCACGAGGCCCAGCATCTCGAAACGATCGTTCAAGCCAGTGAGGTTGACGACGATCCAGGCGAGCGGAGAGGTGAACACGACCGCGAGCAATACGAGGACCTTGATCTGGCCTCGCACCGCGGCCTCCGACGGAGGCCCGCCGATCATGAAGAAGGCGACAAGGGGAGCGATGACCGAGGCGATCGAAGCGGTGCGGGCGCCAGCTGCGAGCGTGCCGGCGATCAGCAGGATGATCGAGACGAATTTGCGCGCAGCCGACCAGTCGGTCAGGAAAACGAAGCAGATGGCCGCCGCGTTCGACAGGCCGAGGCTGAGCGGATGGGTCAGGATGCCCCTGGAGCGGAAAATCCATTCCTCGTAGATCGACGGGATGAAATGTTGCTTGAAGGCGAACTCCCACAGCGCCAGCACGGAATTCAGGACCAGCACCGTGATGATGATCTGGCCCACCTTGCGACGGTGATGCAGCGGCAGCAGCAGAAGAACGCAGGCCGTGACCGCAGCCACGAGGAGGGAGTCGACCAGATAACCGACGCCGAGGCTCGACGAGGCCGAACCGATCATCGGGACCAGCGCCGCACAGCACAGAAGGCCCATCATGATGACCATCGCATGCAGGATGTTGCGATCGTCGGGGGCACTCAGGCTCGCGATGCGCGGGGCGACGAGCCCGGCCAGCAGGAGCATAAGCCAGGATGCCGGGTGGATTTTCTCCAGGAGATTCCCGCCCTCGCTCGAATACGACATCATCATGTCGAGGAGGTTGTTGGCGATACAGATCCGCGCCAGAACCAGGACGGTGAATACGATGAACAGCGGCCGCGTCGGGTCCGCCGCCTGCGAGCGGGCGTTGGCTCGGTACGGCAATCCGCCGAGAGATGAGATGGGATGCTCCACGTCCGAACGCCTGTTGCAAAACCGGGGGCGGGATGCTCATAGCATAGGCCCGGGCCGATGCCGAAAAGTAAACACAAGATGTAGGTAAGTGCGTCCGGGCTGCGCGGCCCTTTAACCATAGCAGCGGTCATCGCGGTCCGTGCGCCGCCGCCCTCCGGCGTCTTGGCATTGGGGTAACTTTGTGCGGGCAAGATCGAGGTCTGGCGTCTTCGGGCGATGCGCGGTCGCGCGGACGGCGCGGTCACACATGGTCCGCTGCAAATCCCGGTTTCCGGCCGCACGAAAAGGCAGGCATTCATGACGCGTGTTCCAGACCACCGGGCAGCGGGACGACGCGTGCTGGTGATCGTCGAGAACCTGCCGGTCCCGTTCGACCGGCGGGTCTGGTCGGAGGCGACCGCGCTGCGCGACGCGGGCTACACGGTCTCCGTCATCTGCCCGAAGGGGCGGGGATACGAGGCCGCCGAGGAGACCATCGACGGCATCCACATCTTCCGCCATCACCTCCCGCTCGAGGCGCGCGGCGCCTTCGCGTATCTGCTCGAATACGCGGCCGCCCTTTACTGGCAGTTCGCGCTGTCCTTCAAAGTCGCGCGGCGGCACGGGTTCGACGTCATCCACGCCTGCAATCCGCCCGACCTCATTTTTCTCGTCGGCCTGTTCTACAAGGTGTTCGCGGGCAAGAGCTTCATCTTCGACCACCACGATCTCAATCCGGAGCTCTACGAAGCCAAGTTCGGCCGCCGCGATGTCTTCTGGAAGCTGCTCGTCTGGGCCGAACGGCTGACCTTCAAGACGGCCGAGCTCTCGATCGCCACCAATGAATCCTATCGGCAGATCGCCATCGAACGCGGCGGGATGCGTCCGGAGCGCGTGTTCGTCGTACGCTCGGGTCCGAACCTCGATCGCGTCAAGAAGCTGCCGCCCGATCCGAAATGGCGCGCGGGCCGCCGCTTTCTCGTCGGCTATGTCGGGGTGATCGGTCAGTCCGAGGGGCTCGACCTGCTGCTCGCATCGGTCGAGCACATCGTGCGCGAACGAGGCCGGTCGGACGTCCAGTTCGCGGTCGCGGGCAGCGGGCCGGAATGGAAGGCGATCGTCGAGATGAGCCGTCGCATGGGGCTCGACGACTACGTCACGTTCACCGGCCGCATCGACGACGCCAGCCTGTTTTCGATGCTCTCGACGGCCGATGTCTGCGTCAATCCGGATCGTGTCACCCCGATGAACGATCTCTCGACTATGAATAAGATCATGGAATACATGGCGCTCGGAAAGCCGATCGTTCAGTTCGATGTCAGGGAGGGACGGTTCTCCGCCCAGGAGGCGTCGCTCTATGCGCGCGCGAATGATCCGGTCGACTTCGCGGAAAAGATCCTGGAGCTGCTGGAAGACCCCGAACGCTGCCGGCAGATGGGGGAGTTCGGGGAGCGGCGCGTGCGCGAAGCGCTGTCCTGGGAGCACGAAAGGCCGAAGCTGCTCGCGGCCTACGACGCACTTTTCAGCGCACGGCGCCGCGCCTGAAACCGGAGCCGATGCGGACAGGCGTCAGCCGATCCCGTCGATCACCTCGAGCCCGTCCGACCAGTTCAGCGTGTGCAGGCCGCGCCCCGGCCAGGCCGGGCCGGGCGTGACGACCGCCTTCACCGACTGCGCGTAGTCTTCCGGGTCGAGCCGGTCGACCGAGCAGAGGGCGAGGCCGGAGCCGTAGCCACGGGAGCAGTCCTGCGCCGGGCGCCACCATCCCCCGTTCTGGCGGAAGAGCGCGCCGGCCGGCCGGGCCGAACGGAGATCGATCAGCACCGGATTGCGCGGATGCGGCGTCCATGGCCCGGTCAGTTCCGGCGCATGAAAGAGGCTCAGCGCGTCCCAACTCGAGCTCATCCAGGCGCGGGTACCGCCGAACATCCACCAGCGGCCATCCTGCTGGACGATCGTCGCGTCGCCGATGTCGATGTCGCGCAGGAGGGTCGTTTCCAGCACCCAGCGGTCGGGGAACGGATCGGCGCGATAGAGCTCGACGGTGCGTGCTCCCGAACTCTCCGGCATCATCCAGATCTGCCCGGCATGCTCGAACACGAACGGGTAGGAGAGGTGATACGGCCGATCGAGGACCACGCGCGGGCGCTGAGGTGTGCCGGTCCGGGGAACGACCGTCACGGAAATGAGGCCGCGGCCGAGGGCGTAGTCGAATTCCTCGCAGAACAGATAATGGCTGCCGTTCGCCGCGATCACGAACGGGTCGGCGTAGTAGCGGCGCCCGTCGTCGGCGAGGCGGACGTAACCGCTCTGCGCCAGCCGATGGGTGACCTGCATCCGCGTATCGGTCGCCCACCGCCAGCCGACGAACCAGCGGGGTGCGCGGCCGCAAAGTTTCAGGAGCTTCGATTGCACGCGGGCCGCAACGGTGTGTGCGGCGAAGGACATGGGACGCCACATCGGCACCGAGCCTTGCGCCGCCTGACCGGCCGGCACGCCCGGGCCTTGGTTCAGCTCGAATTCCGCCACCGCCTTCAGGCAGAGCCGCACCAGGCTCGAGAACGCATTGTCGAGCGCGCGGGTGAGGACCTTGCGGTCTTCGATGGCCGGGTAGGCGGTCCACGCCCGCGCCGGCGCGCGTGCATCCGTGAGCGAGAGGGCGGGCGGCCGTTCGTCGAGCAGTGCGGCGAACAGGACGTCCTCGTCCGTGCTCCCGTCATAGGCGATCCGAAGCGTCGGCGCCGAGGTCTCCGGACCGGGGCCGCTCAGGTCGATCACCAGGGGGGGCACTGCAGCGGCGTTGCGGTCCTGGCTCGATGTCCCGGCGGACAGGGCGGCGGGATCGATGACATCGCAGGCGTGCTCGCCCGGCATGCCGTAGAGCAGTCGTTCGAGCGAAAGCAGCATGCTCAGCCCGCTCCCGAGCGGCGGACCATCAGTCAGCACGATTTCGGGAGGCGTCCGCAGGCGATCCGCAAGCGCGTCGCGCAGCCACAGATGCCAGCGCCACAGCCGGCGCCGGTTCAAACGGAGCTGCACCCGAGTTTCGACTTCCGGATCACGCGCGATCATCGGGTATCCGCTCCTGGGATCTATCGAACGAACCTATCCGCGGCGGCGTAAACAAGCCCGTAAGGCCGGATTCGGGGTGAGTATTCCCTCGGGATCCTGCATTTCGAGGGCCTTTCCGGACAGCGGTTTGCGGACGGGAAGCGGGAGGCTGGTGAGGCGGCCCCTCAGGCTCGCGTCGATGTGTCTGATCCAAAGCTTGCGCATTAAGGTAAATCGGCGCAAATGAAGCGAACGGCGCGTTTGTGCTGCGGCGAAGGGGCGCCGCGTGCGAAAATGTGCTTGGGAGGCGACACGAGGGGCTCCGGGGCGGAGTCCGTGGTTGCAGGCTCCGACCGCGTTTCGAAGGGCGTGTTGCGTGAAGCCCGTTACGGTCATCAGCGTCCAATATTTGAGGGCCGTTGCCGCCCTCATGGTGGTGTTTCACCACGCGCGGGAGCAATTCCCCGGATTTCAGGCCGTCTTTCCCACCACTGCCGGCCAGGCGGGGGTCGATCTTTTCTTCGTGATCAGCGGCTTCATCATGGTCGTCGTCAGCACGACCAAGCCCCGCACCGGCGCCGAATTCTTCGAGATGCGGGTCGTGCGGATCGTGCCGATCTACTGGTTCTACACGTTCATGACGGCAGGCCTGCTGTTGACCCTGCCCATGTTCTTCCGGCTCAACGAGTTCACCGTTCCGCATTTCCTGCTGTCGCTGCTGTTCGTCCCGCATGTCGCGCCTGGAACCGTGGATTCGCTCAGTCCGATGCTGAAGCTCGGGTGGTCGCTCACTTTCGAGATGTTCTTCTATGCCGTTTTCGCCCTGGCGATCTGGCTCTCGCCCATGCACCGCGTGCTGCTCACGGCCGCCACGCTCGCGCTCGTGGTGACCATCGGCAGGATACACAACTTCGGTTCGAGCGTGCTGCTGTTCTATTCCGACACCATGGTGCTCGAATTCGTCTTCGGCATGCTCATCGGAACGCTGTACACCGGATGCAAACTCCCGGAGCTCCGGTCAATCCCGGCCATTCTGCTCATCGCTGTCGGATTCGGGGCGATCTTCGTCGGGGGGCCGTTCATGACGGCGACGCTGAGGCCGCTGGTCTTCGGACTGCCGGCGGCCGCCATCATGATCGGATGCCTGTCGCTCGAGCGGCGAGGCGTGGTACCGCTGCTGCGCACGCCGCTGGTCGTCGGTGATGCATCGTATTCGATCTATCTGGTGCACCTTCTGCCCATCGTGGTGCTGCGTTTTCTGCTGCCGCGACTCGGGGTCGCGACGACCGGCGTCTTCACGACCATCTGCTTCGTCCTCGCGTGTCTTCTGGCCGGCGCATCGGCCGGGATCATTTCCTACTACTACATCGAACGGCCGCTTTCGTCGGGGCTAAGGAACCTCCTTGCGGGGACCTCCGTTTCCCGCCGGGTGGCCTGATGACCTGATCACACCGGAGAGCTTCGTTCGATGCGGATGGAAACGACGAGCGCATTCGCAGGCGTATTTCTTCCAGGACGCAGGCTCGTCTCCGCGCAAATCCACCGGATCGCTTGGTCCGCCTTCGCGGTGTGGCTCGCACTCGTCGTCATCGCCACCGTGGCCGGGCCCGTTCCTGCGGCCGCGGATCCCGCGACCGTTTTCAAGCGCGGCGTCGGCGTCCACAACATGATGAACTGGGCCGAAATCGCGCCCGGGCCGGAAAAGAAATTCGTCTATCCGCCGTTCAACGGCCGCGACTACGAGGTCACGGATCTCGAAATGGCGAACCTCAAGGCCGCCGGTTTCGATTTCGTGCGCCTGACGCTCGATCCCGGGCCATTCTATCAATTCGAAGGGGAGCAGAGAGACGGCCTCGACGCCATCCTGGTGCGCAACATCCGCCGTTTCCTCGATCACGGCTTGAATGTCATCGCCGACTTCCACCCGATCTCGCAGCACAAGTCCTATCTGCCCGAGATGATCGTCAAGGACATCAACGCTCCGCTGTTCCAGGGCTACGTCGCGATCATCCGGCGCACGGCGCGGCTCCTCGGCAAGGAGTTTCCGCGTGGTGTCGCTCTCGAGTTGATGAACGAGCCGCAGATCGGCTGGGACCCGTCGGCCGCCCGCGAGTGGCAGGCCATGGAGGAGCGGCTCTATCGGGCCGCGCGCGAGGAGAGCCCGAACCTTCCGATCGTCGTGACGGGTGGGCGCAGCAGCAGCTTCAAGGGCCTGGTGGCGCTCGACCCCCGGCCGTTCCGGAGCCCCAGCACCATTTACACGTTCCACTACTACGAGCCGCACGAATTCACGCACGAGGGCGTCGACGATTTTCCGATGCACTTCCTCAATCACATGCCGTATCCGTCGAGCCGCCGTTCGCTCGCGGACACCTGGGCGTTCGTGCATGACCGGATCGACAAGTCCTCGATCGACGCGACCAGGAAGGTCGCCGCCACTGCGGGCGCCCGCAAGCTGGTCGAGGCCTATTTCGCCCAGGGTTTCGGCAGGAAGGACATCGAGGCGTCGTTCGACGGCGTGGCGAAATGGGCGAAGCGGAACGGCATCGATCCGGGCCAGATCCTGCTCGGCGAGTTCGGTGTCACGCGCACATACGGCCCGTATATCGGCGCCGCCGACGATGACAGACAGCGATGGCTGCATGACGTGCGCAGCGCTGCGGAGGCCCGTGGCTTCGGCTGGGCGATCTGGGCACACAAAGGTTACGGCGGCATGGCAATCGTGACGAACGACACGTCAGACGAGATCGATCCGGTCACTCTCGATGCGCTCGGGTTGAAACTCTCGAAACCTCCAAATTAACAGCCGTTCATTTGCGCCGATCGTGACGTGGTCTCACGTCGATCCACCGGTGATTACGCCGATAGGATAGCTTTATACCCCCACAACTTCGGCTTGTTTCAAAGCGGGGCACTAACCGTTGTGAGGGTGCTATGTGCCGTTCTCGTGTCGGTTGCATGGCCGGCCGTTTTTTTTTATTTATTAATTCATTTCTCGAGGGTGGAACGGGTCTAAATCGATCGCGTTTGCCCGACGGCGGGCGGAAATCATTGCTTTTGTTTCAGTACGAGGAGGAGGCGCAGCCATGGGTGGCGTGTCGTTCGCGGTAATGCTAACGCGCCAAAAATATCTCAAAATCCGCGTTCATCGCTTGCCTTGAGCGCTCTTAGCCTGTTCAAGTCCATCGAAATTAGCTAAAAAGCTCCGAAAAATGGGCGTTCCTTTGGTATGGGCGCATCCCTAATGGCCCACATTTTGAAGTCGCGAGGGGAAGTTTCCGAGCCCGCCAGCAATGGCGGCTCGAACTATCTGTCGCGCTTTATTTCCTTCAACAACATCGGCCCGCTCGTTTCGATACTCGATTTCGCCCTTATCGTTCTCGCGAGCGTGGCCGCAGGGATCATCTACCATCTGGTCGAGTTCGATCAGATCGGGGAGACCAGCACGTTCGCCGTCATCGGATACGGAACCGGAATTCTTTTCGTCCTGATAATGAAGTCGCGCGGGCTCTACCGGCCGATGGCGCTGATGTCGACGGCGAACCAGTTGCGGGGCGTGACTCTCGCGTGGATCGTCGTTCTGCTGCTCCTGACCTCGATCCTGTTCCTGCTCAAGATCGGCGCGGGGTTCTCGCGCGGTTCGACGATCGCGTTCGGAATCCTGGGACTCGGCCTCCTGCTGCCGTTCCGCGCCGGCATCGCCGCGCTTCTGAGCGATGCGGCGGAACAAGGCCTGCTGCGCGGCCGCCGCGCGATCCTCATCGGCGATCACGACGAGCTCAAATCGTCCTTCTCCGCGCGCCTGTTCCAGCAATGGGGAATTCAGGAAGTCGGCCGGGTCGAGCTGCCGAGCCTGCAATCGACCGGCGCCGTGCTCGACAAGCTCGACGCCGCGGCCGTCGAACGCGCCGTCGCGATGGCGATGAGCCAGTATGCGGACGAGATCGTGCTGGCGCTGTCCTGGACGGATACGCGTCGGCGCGACCTGATCTGCGAGCATCTGCGCATTCTTCCCTTGCCCGTGATGCTGCTCCCCGACCGTTCGGTCGCCAGCATCCTGTCGAAGCCGCTCGTGGAAGTCGGCCCCGTCATCGCGGTCCAGGTGCAGCGCGCGCCGCTTTCCCGCACCGAGCTCTTCTGCAAGCGCGTCTTCGACCTGTTCTTCGCCATTCCGGCGCTCGTGCTGCTCTCGCCGTTGCTCTTGATTGTGGCCGTCATGATCAAGCTGGATTCGCGCGGCCCGGTGATCTTCCGCCAGCGCCGCAACGGGTTCGGCGGGCGTATTTTCACCATCTACAAATTCCGCACGATGACCGTGCTGGAAGACGGGACGGCGATCCGCCAGGCGACGAAACGGGACGCCCGCGTCACGCGCGTCGGACGTCTCCTGCGCGCCACCAGCATCGACGAGCTGC
>CAYVBN010000115.1:0-1925 GCA_964449645.1 uncultured Hyphomicrobiales bacterium | reverse complement strand
AGCATTATAAGGTTGGTTGCGCCAGTTGCCGGCTAAGCGACCTCACGAACACGCCTTCATGAACGTCAATCATATCATCAATCCCGACGACGGAATGAAATTACCTCTCCTGTTTCCGTTCCAGCAGATGCCTGGCCAGGGCTGGGCTTGAGCCGAACCACTGTCGCTGCATCATGGTTGAACCAGCCGGGTGGCAACCCCGTTAGATTTTCAACATCGCCCGCCGGGATCGTGAATTCGAGCGCCAGCAGGTCCGACTTTGATCGAACACCTCCATCGACAATCAGATGGAGCGCGTCCCGCAGTACCCGAGGTTCGCCGGGCGCCCATTGGCGGTCGAACGGCTCTTCCTTCGTCCATCCCTTGGCGGAGTAGAGCTTGTAGAGGTGGGTAGCGAAATCCCCCGGAATAACGTCGAGATCGGCCAGACGTTTGATTTGCGCCTTGATCGACACGCGCCAACGCTCCTTCGCTGTCACCATCGTTGAGAGCGAGGGGAAGCGCATCTCGACCGGGTAAGTCGTCGAGGGAAGCAAGAAAGCGCTAGCCAGCCGAAACGCCTGCGTCTCGATCAGCTTCAGGTCTCGTTTGAGTTGTTCATCGGTGACATTCCGATGGAGGATCGCGTGCGCCATTTCATGCGCGGCATCCATCTGCCGCCGCGCAAAGGACATCTTGTCGCTCGCAAGCAGAATATGCGGTCTGTCATCGACCGGCGACCAACTGCACAGCCCATCGAGCTTCACCGTCCCCATTTCGATCACACCGACAATGAAACCGAAGCGCTCAAGCAACGGCACCATATCCCCGCAAGGGCCGTCGCCGAGACGCCAATGGCGCCGCAAATCGAGCGCGATCCGTTCAAGGTCTTCATCGCGAAGCTGGTGGTAACTCGCGCCGGCCATCACGTCTGGAATATTGATGGCGGGCAGGTCCACATAGTGCTCGACCGCGTGGCTGATCTCTTGCAGCCACCGCATCTGTGCGCGCTGGTATTGGAGGTCGCGGACCAGTGTGGACGAAAGCGACCGGAGGAACATCGGTCGCGCTGAAACGTGCTCAGGCCGAAAGAAAAATTCCGGCCGTACCCCCAGAAATGCAGCCAGACGGGTCAGCGTCTCCGGGTCAGGCGCCGAGCTTCCATCCTCCCAACGCGACACGGTGCTGGGATTCAAGCTCATGGCCCGCGCAAGCGCGGACATGCTTGGAATCCGTCTAGCTGCCCTGGCCTCCGTCAAACGGCCGGGCACGAACCCTGGTGTACCGATTGGCATGGCAGTCGTCGCTTATTCCGCTGGGCCGTCAGCCGCCTCGTCAGAATCCGGCTCCTCCGGCGGCTTGAAAGCCTTGGGCGTCTTCTTCAGCGTGACGAGAGGCTGACTCTCCGGGGTCGGCTCCGGTTCGATGGAAGACGGCGCGTAGGCCTCCATGAACGTCTCAACCGTCTCGTATGCGAGGAAACCCTGATACTCCGTGTCGATGGCGCCGATCGCGACTTCCTCAAGACGACCTCGTTGCGAAGGATCGCGCGCGAATAGGAACAGAACGAAGATGTCGCCCAGCTTCGCCGTTCCGCCGTCACCTTCCAGGTCCAGACGCGGCGTCAGGTGGTAGTTCAAAGTCACGCCGGCGAGGCGGGAACGATTCTTGGTCGGCAGCTCCGAAGGCGCCGGCATCGACGCCAAGCCAAGCAGGACGCCGGGCTGATCGCCCCCAAAGCGCATGAACGGCTGATAGTATCGGAGGTCCGTGCCGGGGATGACATCCCCTTCCAGCCGCACCCCTCCGTGCAGCTCGCACATGTCTTGAAAGCCCTTTTCCATCAGCCGAAAGCGGGCCTGCCCTTCCAGCCCACGAGCGCTGCGCCCGGTCAGGTCCGTGTTGTCGCGGATGAGTTCATGGGCCTGGCGCGCCCGCGCTGCGGC
>CAYVBN010000114.1:0-6739 GCA_964449645.1 uncultured Hyphomicrobiales bacterium | reverse complement strand
CTTCTCCTTGGTGGCGCTGCCGCCCACGTCGAGGAAGTTCGCCGGCGCCTCGCCGGAGAGTTTGATGATGTCCATGGTCGCCATGGCGAGGCCGGCGCCGTTGACCATGCAGCCGATGGTGCCGTCGAGCGCGACGTAGTTGAGATCGTATTTGGACGCTTCGATCTCCTTCTCGTCCTCCTCGGTGAGGTCGCGCAGCGCCACGATGTCGGGATGGCGATAGAGCGCGTTGCCGTCGAAGCCGATCTTGGCGTCGAGGCAGATCAACTGGCCCGACTTGGTGACGACGAGCGGATTGATCTCGAGCAGGCTCATGTCCTTGGCGACGAAGGCCGTGTAGAGCTTGGTGACGAGCGCTTCCGCCTGCTTGGCGAGGTCGCCGCTGAGATTGAGCGTGCGGGCGACCTGGCGGCCGTGATACGGCATCACGCCGGTCGCCGGGTCGATCGAGAAGGTGACGATCTTCTCCGGATGGCTCTTCGCCACTTCCTCGATGTCCATGCCGCCTTCGGTCGACACCACGAAGGCGACGCGCGACGTCGTGCGGTCGACGAGCGCGGAGAGATAGAACTCGCGGTCGATCGCGGAGCCTTCCTCGATGTAGAGGCGGTTGACCTGCTTGCCGTGCGGGCCGGTCTGATGCGTGACGAGCGTCGAGCCGAGCAGGCGCTTCGATTCCTTCTCGACGTCCGCGATCGACTTGACGACTTTCACGCCGCCGGCCTTGCCGCGTCCGCCCGCATGGATCTGCGCCTTGACCACCCAGACCGGGCCGCCGAGCTGATGCGCCGCCTTGACGGCTTCCTCGACCGAGAACGCCGGAATGCCGCGCGGAACCGTTACTCCGAACTCGCGAAGCACGGCCTTGGACTGGTACTCATGAATGTTCATGGGTGTTTCCCCGAGGCGCCGGGCAAAAGCTCCGCGCCCTACGATCGGCTAGCTCGCGAGCGCGGGAGCAATCTTCTTGCAGGCATCGACCAGCGACTGCACGGCGGCCGCGGACTTCTCGAACATGCCGCGCTCGGCGCCGTTGAGCTCGATCTCGACCACGCGCTCGACGCCCTTGGCGCCGATCACGACCGGTACGCCGACATAGAGATCGCGGATGCCGTATTCGCCGTTGAGATGCGCCGCGCAGGGCAGCACGCGCTTCTTGTCGAGCAGATAGCTCTCCGCCATGGCGATGGCCGAGGAGGCGGGCGCGTAGAAGGCCGAACCGGTCTTGAGCAGATTGACGATCTCGGCGCCGCCGTTGCGCGTGCGATCGACGATTTCGTCGAGCCGGGCCTGCGTGGTCCAGCCGAGCTTCACGAGGTCGGGCAGCGGAATGCCGGCCACCGTCGAATAGCGCACCAGCGGCACCATCGAGTCGCCGTGGCCGCCGAGCACGAAGGCGGTGACGTCCTCGACCGAGACGTTGAATTCGTCGGCGAGGAAATAGCGGAAGCGCGCGGAATCGAGCACGCCAGCCATGCCGACCACCATCTGCTTCGGCAGCCCGCAGCTCTTCTGCAGCGCCCACACCATGGCGTCGAGCGGATTGGTGATGCAGATCACGAAGGCGTTCGTCGCATCTTTGCGGATGCCCGAGCCGACCTGTTCCATCACCTTCAGATTGATGCCGAGCAGGTCGTCGCGGCTCATGCCGGGCTTGCGCGGCACGCCGGCGGTGACGATGCAGACGTCGGCCCCTTCCATCGCCTCGTACGAATTGGCGCCGGTGAAACGCGCGTCGTAGCCGTCGACCGGCGAGGACTCGGCGATGTCGAGCGCCTTGCCTTGCGGGATGCCTTCGGCGATGTCGAACAGGACGACGTCGCCGAGCTGCTTGAGACCGATCAGATGAGCGAGCGTGCCGCCGATCTGGCCTGCGCCGATCAAGGCAATCTTCTTACGCGCCATGTGCGGAAATGTCCTCGAATGAAGGGGCCGCAAGGGTCCCGGCCGGTGGGCCGGGTGTTAACCTGTCCAGGCGGTCCGTTCAAGTCGGCAGGCGGCCGGCCGAGCCCCTCGGCTTCTGCTCCGGGCGACAGATAGGCCGCCCGACACGCGGCGCCGGGGCGGCGGCATCCAGCCGCTCAGGTCTCGACGATCTTGTCCGTCCAGGTCGCGGCCGCGCTGGCGCGCCGCCCGTGCGGAAGCGCCAGATAGGCCTGCGAGCCCATTTCCACGAGCCGCGAGGCGGTGCGCTTGAACTCGCGCGCTTCGAACCCCTCGTTCGCCCGATAGAGCGCGTCGGGTTCGGCCTCTGCCGAGGCGACGAGCTTCACGGCATTGTCGTAGAGCGTATCGATCAGGGCGATGAAGCGCTTGGCCTCGTTGCGCGTCTCGTAGGTCATGACCGGGACATGATCGAGCACGATCGTGTGATATTCGCGCGCGATGCGCAGATAGTCGGCGGCGCCGAGCGGGCGGCCGCACAGCTCCTCGAACGTGAAGCGCGCGGCGCCCATCGCGGTTTTCGGAACGTGGATCACGTGGCCTTTGACGATCAGGTCCTGCTCGGCGCCCTCGTGCCCGAACGTGAGCCGCCGCCATGCCTCGTCGAGCGCCGCATAGGCGGCGCGGGCCGCCGGAACCTGCCACCACTTCATGCCTGAAAGTTTCTCCAGGCGAAAATCCGCGCGCGCGTCGAGCCGCACCACCTCCATGTGCGCCTTCAGGATGTCGATGAAGGGCAGGAACAGCGTGCGGTTGAGGCCGTCCCGGTAGAGGTCGTCCGGGTCGACGTTCGAGGTCGCCACCACCACCACGTCGAGCTCGAACAGGCGCGTGAACAGCCGGCCGAGGATCATTGCATCGGCGATATCGGTGACGTGAAACTCGTCGAAGCAGAGCAGCCAGGATTCCTGGGCGATCACCGCCGCCGTCAGCCGGATCGGATCCTCGTCGGCGATCTCGCCGTATTTCAGCCGGTGACGGAAGTCGCGCAGGCGTTCGTGCACGTCGGCCATGAATTCGTGGAAGTGGGCGCGGCGCTTGCGTTTCACCGGGCAGGTCGCGAAGAACATGTCCATCAGCATGGTCTTCCCGCGGCCGACATCGCCGTGGATGTAGAGCCCGCGGATCGCCGCCTGCGGTTCGCGCTTGCCGAACAGCCAGCCGAGCGACGATGACTTGCGGGCGAGCCGATGGGTCGCGAGCCGGGCCTCGAGGACCGAGAGCTTGTGCGCCACGGCCTCCTGCGCCGGATCGCGCCGGATTTCGCCGGCGGCCACGAGGACCGCGTATTGCGTGCTGACGTTGTCCGACATGATGAGGGAGCGTGAACGGCGTGCGCCGATGCAATAACTGCCTTGCGTCGCGGCTTACAAGCCGAACATTGCCGTGACGGCAAGCGGCGGCGCCGGTCTCCGTCGGCGGGGTTCCCGCACGCGATGCTCTCGGACCGCGTGCGTTGCTCACGCGCCGTCACATTCCGTTCACATTGTCATGACGGCGCAAGTGTTTTGGCGCGAGCGTTTGTGAGTAGCGAAGGTGGAGGGGCTGCACCTATGTGCAGCGCATCGGTTCAACCCCGGTGATTCGAAGATCAGCGAAGTTGATCTTTCGGATCAACCCAAAGAATACATCGAACCGAACGAGAAAAAAGGAGTCTCAACATGAATACCAAGACGAAATCGATTCTCGCCGCCGCCGCGATCGTGGCATTTGCTTCTCCGGCGCTTGCCGTCACGCAGGAATCGGATCTCGTCGACAGCGGCCGCTATGTCCAGGAGCCCACCCCGCTCCGCGGCGCCTACGCCCAGCAGCACGTCGATACGCGCCATGTTCAGCGCAGCCTTCCGTTCCATATCCAGGAAGAGGTCTGGTTCGAGCGCGCGAGCGGCCCCATCGAGGCCAACTGATCGCCTTGATTCCATCGCCATGCTCAACGGCCGGCCTCGCGCCGGCCGTTTTTTCATCACGCAGCCATGCGCGGTGCGCAGACAAGGATTGAGCGCACAGTCGCTCCTTCTTGGCGACCTCGCCTTGTCACAGTCGGGCGGCAAACCTCAACATATGATTCGGACCGAGGCCCGGTCCTGCAATCTGCACGATCCCGGAACCGGAACCCGGTCCGGAATCGTGCTTCAGCGAGGAAACACCAAAGGGGTCGCCACGATGTCCGACATCCGGAGGCCCGAATGCAAGAACTCCTCACCGACGGCGGCGTCATCCGCAAGCTGTGGATCGGCGAAAACGAAAAATATCTCGCGCACCTTCTGAGACTCGATCCGGCGAGCCGCCGCAGCCGCTTCGGCGGCGTCGTTTCGGATCGTTTCATCCACGAATACGTCGAACGGACGGGCGGGCTCGATGCGGTCGTGCACGGGTTCTTCGTCGACACGGTCCTGCGCGGGGTGGGCGAATTGCGCCCTTTCGGCCCGACCCTCGCGGGCGAAGCGGAGGCGGCCTTCAGCATCGAGCAGCCGTGGCAGAGCCACGGCGTCGGCTCGGCGCTGCTCGCCCGTACCCTCCTCGCCGCACGTAATCGCGGCATCAAGCTCCTGCATATGGCGTGCCTCGCCGAGAACCAGCGGATGCAGCAGCTCGCCCGCAAGTTCGACGCCGAGCTGACGTTCGATTTCGGCAGCGTCGTCGGCGAGCTCGAGGCGGCGCATCCCACGCCGGCCTCGGTGCTGCGCGAATTCGTGGCCGACAGTCACGGCTTTGCGCGGGCGGTGCTCGACGTGCAGTCGCGGATCTTCCGCCTCCAGCGGAATCAGGCCGCCAGCGGGTAGGCGGCTTCCACCACATAGGGGCCGCCGCCCACCGAGGCGCGCGAGGAGAACAGCACGAAGCGTGCGGCCCGGAAGGCGTCGGTGCGGAACGGCTGGCGGGTGGCGAGATAATCGGCCACCTGGCGGCTCGAGGAATCGCGCAGCCGCGCCAGGGTCACGTGCGGGGTGTATTTGCGTCCCTCGGGCGCGAGCCCGACACGCTGCATCAGCCGCTCGTGCTCGGCCTGCAGGTCGAGCAGCGGTTGGTTGGGCGCGATCCCGGCGACGACGGCGCGCGGCTTGCGCCCGCCGAAGGACGACAGGCCCTGCAGGCGCAGGTCGAACGCGGCGCGGTTCACCTTGCCGAGCATGAAGGCGATCTCGCGCGCCGCCATGTCGTCGATGTCGCCGATGAAGCGCAGCGTGAGATGATAGTTTTCGGGATCGATCCAGCGTGCGCCCGGCAGCCCGCCGCGCAGCATGGACAGCGCTTGGCCGATCTCGCGGGGGATTTCCAGTGCGGTGAAAAGCCGGGGCATGGCGCGAGGGCGGGAGCAGTTCGTGTCCCGATTTCGAAGGTCGCAATGTCCTGCAGCAGCCCTGTTGCGATCTTCGGAATCAAACGAGACGCTGGCGAGTGTACAATTCCAGTGTGACTTTTGGATTTGAAATTCGCCATCGGCCCCGCTGCGCATTCCGGGAGCCCAGATCCGGAGCTTCAAATCCGCCACACCGGCTGATTTGGGAGATTTGCGCGCGCCGCGCAACCCTCACGAGCGCCGTGCGCCGCGCAGCCGGGCAAGCAGTTGCTCGACCGAGGGCAGGATGCGGTCGACGATGACGTCGACGCCCGCCGCGTTCGGGTGGATGCCGTCCTGCTGGTTGAGCCGGGGATCGCCCGCCACGCCGTCAAGGAAGAACGGATAGAACACGACGTCCTCGCGCCCCGCCAGGGCCGGGAAGATGGCGTCGACGGCGCGGGCGTAGTCGGGCCCGAGGTTGCGCGGCGCCCGCAGTCCGCAGAACAGAACCGGGATGTGCCGCTCCTTCAGCCGGTCGAGGATGGCCGAAAGCGCCTTCTCGGTCAGCTTCGGGTCGAGCCCGCGCAGGGCGTCGTTGGCGCCGAGCTCGAGGATCACCGCATCGGCGCCCTCCGGCACCGACCAGTCGACCCGCGACAGGCCGGCCGAGGCCGTATCGCCCGAGACGCCCGCATTGACGAGCTCGACCGCCTGACCCTTGGCGGCGAGGGCGCGCGCGAGCTTGGCCGGAAAGGCCTCGTCGGCCCGCAGCCCGAGCCCGGCGGTGAGGGAATCCCCCAGCGCCACGATCGAGACCGGCCGCTCGGCGGCGCTGCCGTGCGGCCCCGGGACCGCCAGGGTACAAAGGATCGTGAGCAAAACGACGCGGGCGATCGTCTGGACCCGAGAGGGCCACATCCCATATGAGCGGGGCTGGGCGCATCTATCCTCCGCCCGTATGGGGCGCGGGCGCGGAACAATCGATCGCATGAACGATACCTCGGCACATGGCGCCATCGCCCCGGCGATCGCGCTTTCGGGAGTTGACCTGTCGCTCGGCCGCGGCGCGGCCCGCGTCCACATTCTCAAAAACATCCGGCTCACGATAGGGCGCGGCGAAGCCGTCGGGCTGGTCGGGCCGTCCGGCTCGGGCAAGTCGACGCTGCTCATGGTCATGGCCGGGCTGGAACGGGCGGACACCGGCACCGTGACGGTGGCGGGCGCCGAGCTCGGCAAGCTCGACGAGGACGCGCTCGCCCGCTTCCGCGGACGGCACGTCGGCATCGTGTTCCAGTCCTTCCACCTCATCCCCACCATGACGGCGCGCGAGAACGTGGCGGTGCCGTTGGAATTCGCCGGCGTGCCGGACGCCTTCGCCCGCGCCGAGCGCGAGCTTGCGGCGTGCCCGCTCGGCGCCGGCTGCGATGCGGCGATCGTCGATTTCCACGCGGAGGCGACGAGCGAGAAGATGGCCTTCGGCCACCTCGTCGACGGCCGCGCCAGCCTCGTCGT